>DQHS01000253.1 GCA_003524365.1 Cellvibrio sp.
GTGGTGCCGCCTAATACCGACTTGATATCTTTGATCAGGGTTTTGGTGATGGTTTGGCCATCGCTCACTGTTTGCAGATTGATTTTGTACAAGCGTTTGATGGACGCATCCAGGCCACCGCGATTATCGCGCTCCAACACCATGAACTCGCCGTTGCCGATAGAAGTAATTTCCGACAAACCTACCCAACCGCCTGCGAATTGTGAGCTGTAAGCATCCAGCGGGTAGTATACAAACTTCCAGGTTTTTGCGGCTAAATCATAAATGCCGATGCGTGGATTTGCTTCGCCTGCCCATGCGCGTTGGAAAGCGACGTACAAACTGTTGTTGTATTCCGCAATTCCTTCAAAACCGTTATTGATTTGCAATGCGTTAACGTCTGCGGGTAAATGAATAACTGATTCAATCACACCAAAGGCATCGGTACTGAAAATCAAATTCATTGATGCCGCATTCGCCGCCGCACCTGAACCTTCAGAAGCGATCCAGAAGCCACCATCAGCTGCTTTGGCCAAACCTTCAGGATCGATATTGACCGACTTATCGGCATTAATCATCGCCGCCAACTCTGCGTTAGTGACGCTCGCCAAATGCGCATTCACACCCGAGTTTGCAAATACATTATTGGTGTCCATGATTTTGGTTTCGCCAATAATCAGTGCGGGTTTGCTGCTTACATCCAAAGTGAAAATTCTATTTTGTCCAAAGAAACTATCTTCGATTGAATAGAGAAGAGCGGGGTTATAGGCATCGCTAGACAAGGCCGACAAGGCGCTCCAGGGGATTGGATTTCCATCCGGGCGATTTACCGATTGCACAGTCGGATAACGCGCTGCTTGCTGGTTGTAGTTGTAAATATTTAAACCGGCGCGAATAGCCGCTCCACGATTATCACTTTCAGAAGCAACCACATACAAATTACGTGACGGAATTGCCAAACCACCTTCAGGTGCTGCGCTCGCAGGTAATACTTGTTTAAAAACAGGGTTGGTTGGATCTGCAACATCGTAAACAAAAATCACACTGGAGCGCTCGGAGTTAACAAACAAATAACGATTGCCGCCAAACACACCCATCTCAATATTTTCTGGCTCATTACCTTTGGCATCCGAGCGACGGTCTTGATAATGACCGAAGCGAATGGCCATATCATCCAGTGCTGAACCTGAATCCCATACCACTTGCCCTTGCTTGTTAAATACGGTGAAGCCGCGCGTACCACCATCCAAATCACCTTCATTGGCAGTAGCGAAATAATCGTCATTAATCCAGCTCACTCCATCAGGCTCACGCAAGCGTGCGTTTTGCATTTCATCCGTTTTAATTATTGCGGGGCGATTATCAGAAAGATCCACATTAACCAAGTCCACACTACCCGCTGGGAAATGATGAATGATTTCGTTATTGGCCAACTGAAGCAATACAATATGATTGTTTTCTTGCAGCGTGATAACGGCAATATTACTGCTATTAATATCGACATATTCAGGCTCAGGATCTGCTGGATACAAAGCAGCCAAGCCAGTTAAATCCACATCAGATTGCACCCAATCAGCTGGCGCAGCAGCAATCAAATTAAGCACGACTACTTTTCCTGCAGGCAGTTGTGGCGGCGCACCATCACCCAAATCCTCATCGCGTTGGTTTTCAATAACGATCACTGCAAATTTACCATCCGGGCTGATTGCGACAGAATCTGGCTGACCACCCAAGCTAGCCCTGTGAACAATCGTTTGCGTTGCGATATCGACCACCACAAAATCACCCGAGGCATTAATGAAATCCGTCGAGGTATCTACCGCAACTAATGCATAACCACCTTTTACCGCAATCGAGGTTGGCTCACCGCCCATCGCCAAAACGCCCTTGGGTTTTGGCAGTGATGGGTTACTGATGTCCACAAATCCGATTTGTTCTTTTAATGAATCAGTGTAAATCAAGGTCATGCCATCGGTACTGGCCGCCGCAATTTCAGCTGCAGTTTCATCGCTGGTGTTGCAGGTTGCATTGATTTGCAAGCACACAGGAAAAGTAGCAACACGATTAAAATTCATTTGGTTGTTAAGCATGGTTTTATCACACTGATAAGTGGTCTGCGCAACTTCTGTTGTTTGCAAACTATTATCGCTATTTGCATCAATACCCGATTCAATTTTCACGCCACCGCTGAAGCATTGTGTATCGCCCGCCGTCAAAACGGTTTGTTTGATCAAACTGGTTTTACCATCAGTTCCGCTTGCACCGTTTGAACCGTTAGTTCCGTTGGTGCCATTAACACCGTTTTTACCATCATCGCCACCGCAGCCAACCATCAGTGCAGGCAATGACATGACGACCAACAGGGGCAGGATTTTCTTTGCAAATTGCATGGGTTTATCCTTAATAAAAGTGGATTGAGAAGACACTAATGGGCAAGGATGGTGAGGTTTTATGACATTTCCATGGCAGCCCAATGAAGCTTTGATGACAAAAATCAGACTAAAACCCGTGCAAAAAGGGCAAGAGTCGTGACCATTTTGCACAAACCAGCGTAAAATGCGCCCCTTTGCACCCTGTTCAATTCTTTTGTCTACCCCTTTGCCGGAAAGTCACCGGCCAGGAGCCATCATGATTCGCATTACCGAACTCCAGCTGCCGTTGGATCATCCCGCTGAAGCCCTGCGCACTGCCATCCTCAAACGCCTGAAAATCAAAGACACAGATCTGCTCGAGTTCACCGTGTTTAAACGCAGTTACGATGCACGCAAAAAAAACAGCGAAATTACTTTTGTCTACATCATTGATTTGCAGGCGAATAACGAAGCAAAAATTCTCAGCCGTTTTGCGGATGACAAAAATATTCGCCCTGCTCCAGACACAAACTATTATCCCGTCGCGGAAGCACCGGCCAATTTAACCGAACGCCCACTCGTTATAGGTTTTGGCCCTTGCGGTTTATTTGCAGCATTGACACTCGCGCAAATGGGTTTTAAACCGATTGTGTTGGAGCGCGGAACAGATGTGCGTCGTCGTACCAAAGACGTGTGGGCGCTCTGGCGTAACAAAGTATTAACACCGGAATCCAACGTGCAATTTGGTGAAGGTGGTGCCGGTTTATTTTCCGACGGAAAACTCTACAGCCAAATCAAAGATCCGAAATTTTATGGCCGCAAAGTGATGCATGAATTTGTGCGCGCCGGTGCGCCAGAAGAAATTATGTATGTGAGCAAACCGCACATAGGTACTTTCCGTTTGACCGGCGTAGTCGCCGCGATGCGTGAAGAAATCAAAACTCTCGGCGGCGAAGTGCGCTTTGAAAGTAAAGTAAGCGATTTTATTATCGAAAATGGCCGCATTGAGGGAGTGGCATTGGCCGACGGTGAAACACTGCGCAGTCGTTATGTAGTACTCGCACTCGGCCATAGCTCGCGCGATACATTTCGCAAATTACACGAGCGCGGCGTGTATGTGGAAGCAAAACCTTTTGCTGTTGGCTTCCGTATCGAACACCCGCAATCGATTATCGATCACGCGCGCCTCGGAAAATATGCAGGCCACCCTGAACTCGGCGCTGCGGATTATAAAGTTGTCCATCACGCAAAAAATGGTCGCGCGGTCTACAGTTTTTGTATGTGCCCAGGCGGAACCGTCGTAGCCGCCACATCCGAACCCAATCGTGTNNTG
This sequence comes from Cellvibrio sp., assembly GCA_003524365.1. GTDB lineage: Bacteria > Pseudomonadota > Gammaproteobacteria > Pseudomonadales > Cellvibrionaceae > Cellvibrio. The sequence goes on from DQHS01000253.1 coordinate 3,664, forward strand.
AGTCAATACTCGCGCAACGAGCGTAATGCGAACTCAGGGATAGTAGTAGGTATTAATCCGGAAGAAGATTTTCCCGGCGGCCCACTCGCCGGTGTCGAGCTGCAAGAAAAACTTGAGTCTCATGCATTTGAGTTGGGAGGAAGAGACTACT
>DQHS01000301.1 GCA_003524365.1 Cellvibrio sp.
ATTGGATCAACAACTTAGCGCCGATGATCGCAGTGAATTAATCGATACTATTTTGCAAGAGAGTCGCCGTCTGGACCGCTATATTCAAAACCTGTTGGATATGACTCGCCTCGGCCACGGCACCTTGAAAATTGAGCGCGACTGGGTTTCTGCAAGTGATATTATCGGCAGCGCCCTCACCCGCTTAAAACGTTACAGCCCGGAAGCACTGATTGAATTCCGCGTGAACGGCACTGCACCACTGCTTTATGCACATGCAGCATTAATCGAACAGGCAGTGTTTAATATTCTGGAGAATGCGGCAAAATTTACCCCGCCCGGCGAAAAAATCACCGTCACACTCGAACAAATTAATGATACCTGCACCATTAACATTGAAGACAAGGGGCCTGGAATTCCTGCAGATCTGCGCGAGAAAATTTTTGATATGTTTTATGTAGTGTCCGATGGCGACCACAAGAAAAACAATACCGGCATGGGCTTGGCTATTNNCAAAGGGATGATCGCTGCCCACGGTGGCAGCGTAACTGCACTGGAAGGTTCACAAAAAACCGGCACGCGCTTTTTGGTGGAAATTCCGCTACCATTGAATCAGAAATAACCCGTCTGGTAAAAAGCACGAGCATTTGTAATGAGCGCAAAAATTCTGGTCATCGACGATGAAAATCAAATCCGGCGCATGTTGCGTATCGCACTAAAAAGCGAAGGCTACGACATTAGCGAGGCAGAAAATGGTGAGCAGGGCCTCGCCAGTATTGTTCGCCAGCAACCGGATTTAGTCGTGCTGGATTTAGGCCTGCCCGATATGGACGGGCAAACACTCCTGCGCGAATTGCGCAGTTGGTCAGCAGTGCCGGTGATTGTGCTCTCGGTACGCAACAGCGATAAAGAAAAAGTACAATTGCTCGACGCAGGCGCGCAAGACTATGTGACCAAACCTTTCAGCATTGAAGAATTTCTCGCCCGTGTGCGCGCCAACCTGCGCGATCATATTAAGCAGCAAAGCGCACAAATTTTGGACGATGGATATTTACACATCGATTTAGGCAAACGCCTGGTCAAAACCGACAACAACCCCGTCGACCTCACTCCCAAAGAATATGCGGTACTCTCAAAACTCGCCAAAGTCCCCAACTGCGTAATTACCCAAACCCAATTATTACAGGAAATTTGGGGGCCAACGCATCAGGAAGATTCCCATTATTTGCGTATAATAGTCAGCCACTTGCGGCAGAAACTGGGAGAAGACCCAGCCGAACCCAAGTACCTCAAAACTGAAGCTGGTGTTGGCTACCGTTTACTCTTTGCGCCCCGATAAATCGTTCAGCGCAAATCCGAAACGTGAGTCACACCCACTACCGGATTTATGACTATGCGTTTTCTCCCCCAGCTCGCACTGCTTGCGGCCAGTTTTTTCATTATTAGCTGTAGCCCTAAACCCGAACTCAGCAAAATTTCCGGTTACGCGCAAGGCACCACTTACAATCTCACCTTTGAATTACCTGCTGAATCCACAGCAGACGTATCGACAATTGAAAAAGCGGTAAACGATGAATTGGCGCGCATGGATAAAGCCTTATCCAATTACCGCGATGATTCTGTTATCGAAGCATTTAACGCAACACAAACTACTGATGTGTTGGCCGCCGAGGCAGAATTAGTGACGCTGGTTGAAGAGGCACGCAAAGTTCATCGCGCAAGCAATGGCTGCTATGATCTCACCATCAAACCATTATTTGATTTGTGGGGATTTAAAAAAGAAGAATTCAGTCCGCCCAGTGATGCCGATCTTGCGCAAACCCTTGCGATCATAGGGTTGGACAATCTGGAAACGGTAGATGCAACCCACCTGCGCAAACAGATTCCCACTTTGCGCATCGATGTTTCCTCCATCGGCCAGGGTTATGCTGTGGGCCAAATCGTGAAAATACTTGAGCAGTACAGCGTACAAAATTATCTGGTAGAGATTGGTGGCGAATTAAAAATCAGCGGCAAAAAACCCGACGGCGAGCCGTGGAAAATTGCTTTGGAAAAACCGCTGCCCAATGAACGCAAGATGCACAAAATTGTCAGCTTCGATACCGGCGTACCTATGTCATTAATGGCGTCCGGCACCTATCGCCACTACTTTGACAGCAACGGCAAACGCTACAGCCATATTTTGGACGCACGCACCGGCAAACCAGTCGAACACAGCACAGTTTCTGTCGCCATTTTGCATCAAGATCCCACCATTGCCGACGCCTGGTCTACCGCACTGCTATGCTTGGGCAGCAGCGAAGGTTTAAAAGTCGCAAATGACAATCATCTCGCCGTGCTGTTTATCGACCAACAAGGCGACGAATTAATTGAATCACAAAGCAACGCGATGAATGAAATGAAAGATGTGAGTTTTAAAAACCCTTAACAATAAATTGGATGGATACGCCATGAAACTCATCTACACCCACGAAAATCGCTTTCTGGTCGGTAACGCACACAACATCCTTGAGCAGGCAGGAATTCGTGTGGTGTGGAAAAATGAATTTGCGTCCAGTGCGATTGGTGAAATATCGCCCTTTGATACCTGGCCAGAACTTTGGGTAATTGACGATAGTGATTACGAGCAAGCCATGCAGATCATCAGTACTGCGCTGAGTGCAACCAATGCGCCTGAATGGACCTGTGGTAGTTGCAATGAAAATAACGATGCCGCATTTGAAACCTGCTGGAATTGCCAAGCGGAAAAACAGGAGACCACGCAATGAAAAAAGTTCTACTCAGTTTTTTATTACTAGTATTAACAACCAGCGCCTTTGCCAATAACACTGTCAAAGTAATGAGTTACAACATTCGCTGCGGTTTGTGTGAAGCGGCAGAAAACCCGCACAATTGGAAAAAACGTAAGTATTTTGTTGCACATTTAATTAAAACGCACAACCCTGATGTGATCGGCCTACAAGAGGCCGAACTTTTTCAAGTGGAAGATTTGGTTGAAATGCTGGATGACTATTCCTGGATGGGTGTGGGCCGCGACGACGGCAGGGATAAAGGTGAAACCACGGCGATTTTATTTCGCACTGGGCGCCTCTCACTGCAGGGACAACAAACACTATGGTTATCCCAAACTCCACTGCAACCATCACGCGGGTGGGATGCAACTTATCGCCGCACCCTGAGTATCGCCAAATTACTCGATGCACAATCCAAACAGTTCCTGCACATATTCAATATTCATTTAGACAATGAAGGCGAAACTGCACGGCAGGAAGGTGCAAAATTACTTTTAAGCGAAATCGCAAAAATTGATGCAGCGTCGCCCATTGTGGTGACCGGCGATTTCAACTTTACCGCGCCCTCCGCGACCTACGACATCATCACCCAAACACTCACCGATGCAGAAAAAATATCTGCCACGCCTGCGATCGGCGGTGGAAAAACATTTAATGGATTTGGCGAAAACAAAGAGCCAAATAATAAAATCGATTTTGTTTTTGTGAGGAAATCAACCAAAGTGCAAAACCATCAAGTCGACACCACCATCTACAACAATATCTATCCATCGGATCACTATCCGGTCATAGTAACGGTCGACACATCAGTTCCGCCCGCAGACGCATCATTGATTGCCGAGTAGCACCGCCAATTCATTGCGGATATATTTTTCTTCCACCCACTCCGTTAAATGGGCATTCATAAAGTCAATAAAATTATGCGCGGCGATAGGCAAACGCCTATCGCCATGACGCACTAGATACCAGTGACTATTTAACGGAAAACCACGCACATTGATGATGGCAACTTTTGCGTTCGACTGGGTCAATGTCT
>DQHS01000255.1 GCA_003524365.1 Cellvibrio sp.
AGTCCAACATCAAGCGGAAATGCTCCGGCTCCAAATGTTTTCCGCCCATGGTTAAACAGTGCGTCATTGCGGTTTGTAAGCAGGTTTTATGGCAGTTTGAACAGTTATCGATACACGTTGAATCCGTTGTCATATGGTTCATAACATTGCTCCTGTCTAATCGGTTAGTGATGCTGTTTTTTCAACAGGAGACTAGGAATACCCCCTAACAACTTTTTTGGCTGTGCGCTAAAACACATAGAAAATAATCAGTGTGCTCAGTGACATTACCCTCGCGAATGACACATGAGTGTAGTGAGGCTTCGCAGCCCGCCCATCGTCACTCCACACCGATCTGATCCGCCCGCACTGCCCCGATGCTATCGNNCAATACGGCTCATGATTTCCGAACCGGTACCACTGCCTAGAAATATCGGCATTAGTCCCGCGACAATTACGGTCACCGTCATCATTTTGGGGCGAATCCGCAATACTGCACCTTCCTGAATGGCATCGAGCAAATCCTCCTTTGTTGTTGTATTTGCTTCAATGCGCCGCTGCCATGCCTGTTTCAGGTAGAGCAACATAATTACCCCGAATTCGGCGGAGACTCCGGCCAGTGCGATAAACCCAACAGCTGTTGCAACCGATAGCTCGTAGTCCATCAGGTATAACAGCCAAATGCCGCCGGTTAACGCAAAAGGTAAAGTGCCCATGATTAACAGGGCTTCATCCAAACGGGAAAAAGTGAGGAATAACAGCAACAGCACAATGGCAAGGGTTGCGGGAACTATCCATTGCAGGCGGGCATTTGCGCGCTCCATAAATTCAAACTGACCCGCGTAGCGAATACAAATTCATGAGTTCGCTGTTACGGGGAAACTCGCTGCTCCGCGCGCTCAACGAATTGCATGACACTGACTTTGATTTTTCCGTTTGGTTATCCAATGCCCTGTCGAACGGCTGGGTTACCGAATTTTATCCATTGCCCACTCACTCGCTAAAGGATCGTATTTTATGAATATCAGCAGCTACTACCATCTTGAACAAAAATTGAAACCACTATTAGGTGCCGGGGAGGATTTTTTTAATGTAATTATCCGGCTCTACATCGCCCAGATTTTCTTTCGCTCGGGACTCACCAAACTACGCGATTGGGATTCCACACTATTTTTGTTCGAGGAGGAATATCAAGTTCCACTACTTCCTCCCGATATCGCTGCCTATCTGGGTACGGGCGGTGAGCTTCTGCTTCCGGTATTGTTAGCGTTGGGATTATTCACGCGCTTCGCAGCCTCAGGTTTATTTGTCGTCAATCTGGTTGCGGCAATGAGCTTGGCCGACCTATCAGCGATAGCATGGCTGCAACACGCTATATGGGGTACCGGAGCGATGTACATCATGCTCCATGGCGGCGCGCACTTTTCTGTAGATTACTTACTGAAAAAATTATGGCTGAAATAACACTATTTTGATTATCAAACGAAAAAGCCCGGTGTTTAGACGGGCTTCAAGGCTAGCGATAACTTGTTACTTCAAATCAAAACGATCTGCATTCATCACTTTTACCCAGGCTTTAACAAAGTCTTTTACAAATTTCTCACGGTTGTCGTCTTGCGCATATACTTCAGCGTATGAACGTAAGATTGAGTTTGAGCCGAACACTAAATCCACGCGGCTTGCAGTCCATTTCACGTTACCGGTTTTGCGTTCGACAATGTTGTAACTGTTTTTACCGGTAGGCTTCCACTGATAGTTCATGTCAGTCAGGTTGACGAAAAAGTCGTTACTTAATACGCCGATTTTATCGGTAAATACGCCGTGTGAACTGCCGCCGTGATTGGTGCCCAGTACACGCAGACCACCAATTAATACCGTCATTTCCGGTGCAGTTAAACCCATCAGCTGTGTGCGATCCAACAACAACTCTTCTGGTTGCACCACATAATCTTTCTGGACCCAGTTGCGGAAACCATCATGAATTGGCTCAAGCGGCGCAAAAGATTCTGCATCAGTTTGCAATTCAGTCGCATCACCGCGACCCGCTGCAAAAGGCACAGTGATATTGACACCAGCATCTTGCGCGGCTTTTTCCACAGCTGCAGTTCCACCCAATACAATTAAATCGGCGATACTGACTTTCTTACTTAAACCGGATTGAATACCAGTGAGTACATCGAGCACTTTTTGCAAACGCACCGGCTCATTACCTTCCCAATCTTTTTGCGGTGCTAAACGAATGCGCGCACCATTGGCACCACCACGGAAATCTGAACCGCGGAAAGTGCGGGCACTGTCCCATGCAGTAGCAACTAGTTCAGATACGCTCAAACCGCTGGTGAGAATTTTTGTTTTCAGTTCAGCAATTTCAGCGCTGCTCAGGATGTAATCCACTGAGGGAACCGGATCTTGCCAGATCAAATCTTCTACTGGCACATCAGCGCCAAGGTAACGCGCTTTTGGACCAAGATCCCGGTGAGTTAATTTAAACCAGGCGCGCGCAAAGACTTCCGAAAAATAAGCCTGATCTTTAGCAAAACGCTCGGAAATTTTGCGATATTCCGGATCGACTTTCATCGCCATATCCGCATCTGTCATCAATGGCATGCAGCGAATCGATGGGTCTTCTACATCGACAGGCTTGTCTTCTTCTTTAATATCGACTGGTTTCCACTGCCATGCACCTGCCGGGCTTTTGGTCAGCTCCCACTCGTGATTCAACAGCATTTCAAAGTAGCCGTTATCCCATTGAGTTGGATTGGTAGTCCAAGCACCTTCGATGCCGCTGGTGACTGTATCGCGGCCAATGCCACGGGTTTTGTGATTGTTCCAACCAAGC
>DQHS01000165.1 GCA_003524365.1 Cellvibrio sp.
TCAGCGCCGAGGCTAATTCACCTATTTGTTCAGGCCCGTTTACATCATCAAATAAGTTATAACGCTGCCCGGCCCTTTGCGTGGGGTTATAGGTATAGAGGGTATAGCCCTTCGCGGTCAGTTCTTTTTTTACAATCCCGTAGATTTCAGGCTTGATGTCCATACACACAAAGGAGCGGCCACTCTGAGCCCAGTCCAACAACTGCGACACCAGAAACGCGGTTTTACCCGTGCCAGGCGGTCCAATCACCACGGCCCGATCTTCAATCGGCACTCTGAGCGCGTGGCCACTTATTTCGCCCGCCAGCACCCCTGACGGCCCGGCATTGGCCACGCTTTTGGACGCATCAATAGCCGCCTCGTTCCCCAAATAATCGATGTTTTCTTTGATGGCTTTTGGTTTGGCGGTATACAACACCCACCAGGCAAGCCCCCCCACAAGCACAATGTAAAATAACCCTTTCAATACCATCTCAGACGATTGTATAACCGTCATCGGCACTCGGGGAAACGCCAAACTCAACGCAAGCAGCACAAAGCCGATACTCTTTAACCGGGTTATCGAATCGTGATTTAAAGCAAGCAACTCTTTACCGATATGACCCCTGCCAAATCGTTCTTTATTAAAAGGCTCGCCCCAATAGCCAACGATCGTGACCGCAGGTAACCCCCATAACAACGTGAGGCCAACCGCCAGGCTATATTCCTCGAACACGGAAACTTTTCCCGATAGCAACACTAAACCATGCCAACCGATTAAGGCGAAAGGGACTCTTTTCCAATGAAAAGCCCCTCCTCTAAATCCAAATGCAGCCACCATAGGCACCAGTGCGATCCCTATTACCACTAAATTCATGTGTGCTCTTTGAATACTCCACACAAAGACCGCTAAAAAACCGACACACGCCATCGCAATCATGAACAGGGGCAACCACTTTTTTTCAAATGGTTTTCCAGAGTGCTTTGCTAACAGATAGGCCACAAGGGGTACGACAACAACCAGTAGCAACATCACATCGATCAACATTATTATCGTCCTAGATAGACCGTGGTAATTTGTTCCCGTGAATGCCCGAGCTCCTCAGAGATCAATAACCTAACTTCCTGATCCTTGGTTTTTTGCTCTGGCGTGAGCTGTTTTGACGTGGGTCCACCGGCCACGGGTGCCAACCAGCCGGTCAGTTCCTGATAGCGCCGCTGCGCGTATTCATGCCGTAACCCGTGCAGCTTCGAAAAGCCAACGGCGGCCGTATGCTTTTCATAGAGCCGCAGCTGTTGGACGTATTTGCGGTCTGGCGGAATTAACGAGCCTTTCCCGGCCAGTTGATGCGCCCGATTCAAGACGTCCCGCTGGGAGTCGGTGCGCACCGGCACCACCCGTGCGCGCCCCCCTTTGGTCCAACTGGGCTTGAGGCAGATATGATCGTTCTGGTCGGCATAGCTGGGCATAAATTTCATGGATTCTTCCCGCCGCAGACCAAATTCCCGTTGCAGCTCCAGCGACATGCGCAGGTGCGCATCCTGAATCTGGGCGAGCTTGTCCGGCTCCAACTGGACCGCCTTGGTTTCGTGCGCCACATACTGGCGCTCAGCGATCCCGTAGCCCGCATTGTCACGCGCAATGATGTTGCGCTTCCCGATTTTCTCCGACCACCATCGCAGGGCGGCCATTCGATTTTTCATCGTCCCGGCAGACAAGGCATCGACCTGCCAGCGCTCCACCAAGGCTTTGACGTGTTTTTCTTTCAACGAGGACGCCCGCAGATTGTGGTAGCCCATCTCATGAAGCTGGTTACCCATCTGCGCCAGGATTCGGGTGCGGTTGGCTTGCGTCGCCAGACTGCCGTCTTTGTTGCGGCGACTGAGCGTGCGTAAGTCATAGCTGATGGTTTTACTCAATCCAACGATCCCTGGTCAGTTTTAGATGCTCATTGACGTGGCAACGGTGACTGTTTTAAACCGTTGCAAAAACCCACTGTTGCCACAGTCACACCCCGATGGCGACAGTGATTGTTTTAATGTGTTTTAAACCGTTTTAACGTTTTTAAACTGTTTTACACCGTTTTACCGGCTTCTCTTTTGCACGACGGTCCCGAACCATTTTAATGAACGTGGTAAGTGTTTTAGCTAAAGCTCACGGTCGTAACCGTAAAGCCCGTGTGACAAGCACACTACAAGCTAGGCAGCGCAGTTCGGGAAAGACTCAATGTAGAGCCAGCGAGTTCGTCTTCGTAGAAGACCAGTGTTCGCTTTGCTATTGTCGTCATTCAAAACTCAGGTAGAAGCGCTTATTTTCCTACCGAGTGTCTTTTTTTACGGGCCAGACCGCCACGACACACCTTTTTTTATCCTCCTCTTGTCTACTGTCTACAAACTAAGTTAACGAGATGAGACAGACACACCCCCCAATAGGGTGATGTATCGCCCCGATTGGGTCACCGTGGTTTCTGTCTTCGGTGATGACAATACGCCTGCTTTTTGAAAAGTGTTTGGCTCCACTTTACGCCGGTTTTTTGAAGTGTTGGGCTTCACTTTATGCCGGTTTTTGCGTCTTGGGCCTGACGTAGAACACGACTATCACACACAGCACACACAGTATGTTTTAGTGCTTCAAAATTAGCATGGAATTCGATTAGAATGCAAATAGATTGTCGCTAGGCACGATGTATGGCGGCTCATCGAGCAGCGTCACTACAACCCTTGCGCTCACGCTTAGGGCGTAGTGACGCTGCAAAAACCACCCCACCCCAGCGGCATTGGCCGCGCTAAGGAAGGATTCGCATGGCGACCACCACCAACACCTCTATTCCCCAACAGATTCGGCTCAATAGCCTCTGCGGTCAGTGCCAATCATCGACCTTGATCGGTTGGCCGGACGAAGACGTGGATCGCGATGAACTCCCGCGCGGGGCGGTGCTAGATCAGGAGACCAAAAGTTGGTACCTGGTGCGCTGTGATTACTTCAGATTCACCGTGCCGCATCCAGACCAGATGAGCTTTTGCGATGCCTTCAAAAAGAGAGAGCCAAAAGTCAATGCGGTTTGAAATCCATCGGCGTTATGATGATCGTCGGTTCCAACTTGGCGAATGGAACTCGGGATTCAATACGATCAAAAAATAAAAATAGCTCGTAGACGATTTCGAGCAGAGTTTGACGAAATTGGTTAGCGTTCTATTACGAAGTCATTTCACTGATTAACAATGTTAAAACTTTAGGAGACATCATGGCAGGAGAAGCCTTCATTAATTCATCAACAAGAGCAATGAGTGAGCTTTCAGAGTCATTATTTGTTCCTGCTATGACCATTGGTTTAGCTGTTGAATTTCCGTTTTATTTGGTGGGCAAGGAAGGCTTCGATCTTCTTGGTGCATATCTAGCTTATGCGTTTGCTGGTTTCATATTGAGTTTTGTCGTAATAATTGTTGTGGGTAATCTGGGTGGCGAGAATCAAACACAGTATTTCGTCGTTGGGTCTGGTGTGCTGCCAATAGGCATAGCTGCACTTTTCCCAGAATTTTTCGGCGAAATCAAAGTTCCACTTAAACAGGCAACTGGCGCGTGTATCTGTATTTGGGGTTTCTTCCTAATGAAGCATTTTTTTGATCATTCAAGAAAACAAAATGAAAACCAAGCAAAATAGTTTTAAACGGCTGCACCGGACAAATTTCCGCTGTCACCTTTTGTGCAAAAACACGCACAAAAGCCGCCATCAAAAATTTGCTCGGTGAGCCGGGCGTTAAGCATCAAGAGGAAGAGTAGTGCCATTCACACCAATACATATGGGGCCAGGGATTTTCATAAAGGCGTTACTACAAGGTAGTTTTAGCCTAATGGTATTCGGCTGGACCCAGATAATAATGGATATTCAACCACTGGTTGTACTAATAACTGGTGATGGTCATCTTCACGGTTTTTCTCATACTTATATTGGTGCAATTTTATTAGCAATATTGTCAGCAGTAACCGGAAAATATTTATCCCAATTAGGTTTATGGGTATTAAGGTTAAGGCCTTCAGCTACAATAAGCATTTCGTGGTCAGTGGTGTTTTTAAGTTCTTTTATAGGCAGTTTTAGTCACGTATTCTTGGACAGTATTATGCACTCCGATGTACAGCCATTTTTTCCGGCAACGCTCTCAAACCCAATGTGGCAAATTATTTCAGTTAGTCTGCTGCACAAGCTATGCCTGTATAGTGGGTTGGTTGGTGCTGCTATTTACTACTTTATACGTTGGCGTAATAAAAATGCTTAATAAGGCAATCAAGCGGATCTCCGCAAACTGTCACCTTTTTTGCGGCGTTAGCAAAAAAATGAGGAGTATTATGAATCGTCTGTTATTAGTAGGCCCAGTGAGGGCGAAGCTACAAAAAGCGACATTTATGTGTAGCGGCTCGCATTTGAAGCCGTTTTCGGCTCACATTAACTGCAAATAAAAATGCACTTAGGCTCAGATTAGCTGCAAATGAGCTTGCATTTATCGACACCGGCTCGCATTCCATTTTCCCATGCTCACAATAACTGCAAATCACGAAAGCCTGACTTCGTTTCATTAGGGTCTAGACCTTCCAACAAAAATGCTTTGAAAATACAAACCGAACCCTATTGAGACAGAAAAACTGCCTCATAGTGGTGACTCATTTGGGTATACCGATACGGTACAATTTGTAGCATGGTCAAAATTTCACAAGAGTAAATAATGGGTATGGAAAACTTCCGCAGAATAGCGGCGAAAATAGAACGACACATGCAACAACTGGCAGTGCTTGGTGTCGATGATGCTCCGAATATTTTTAATCGCATGATGGGCTACATGCCTGAAATGCAATCGATTTATGATGCGGCATCGGATAAGCAGTTGATGGCGCTTTCCAGTGAATTTCCTGAGTTTTATCGGTACGCCAGGATTGTCGAGGATGCGTTTGAGGCTGAACGAAAAAAGGTTTCACGACCCTATGATGATTTTGGGCCGCTCAGTGAGAACTTGATATGCTCAGGTGAGGCGTTGATGACAATGGCGGCAACGCTGGAGCGCGGTTATCAGTCATTTCTTGCCAACGGTCAATTGCAGGAGCCTCGCGTGCTGCAAGAACTGGATAAGTGGCAGCAGCAGTGGCTGGATGGTTTGGATCGTTATAAGCAGGCGCTGCGTGCCGAAGGGGTGGAGACGCAAGTGCTGGCAACGATGGAAGAGGTTTATGGACGTTTTACTCAGCGTATTGCGGCACTGGCACATCAGGCATCAGTGGTTAAAAAATGAAACGCCGGTAGCTGTAGCGGCCCAAGAACATAAATCGCAGGAATTGAGAACATCCGTTTTTCGGGACCACAATAAGTAACTTTATAAAAACCTTCGCGCCCACAATCTGTGACCGTATCCGAGACCCTGCTCACAAAAAATAATTTTATCAGTGGCGTTTGCTCACTTTATTTGATTGTATCCGAGCCATCAATGTCGCCCATCTCTTTACGAATCTCTGATTCCATAAACAAAGAAAACCATAAATAAACAGGGATTTCTTTCTAGAATATCAATTCAAATGCACATTGTATTTCATTGAAGATACTCGATAAAAAAACGAACGTATTCATTGGCGAGCAATACTATGAAAAATCTGGCAGGTCACGACGTTTCAATATTTCTATTTCGGTTTGTGCTGCGGAAGAACGCCATTAGCTTTGTTCTAAATGAAGGTATTGCAGAAGACCTTTATCCCCAGACTGAAACGCAACTCCAGCCGCTCGTTCAAGCCTGTAGTGAAACGCTCTTGAGGTACAAAGAACGTTGCCTGGGAGAGACAATCATGGACGGCAATATATTGTTGGATGGTGACTTTGAAGTCATGCTCTCCCCTGGGCTTGGCAAACATTTTGCGGAGCGAGAAAAGCAGAATCTGTTCAATGATGCTAACAAAATAGCTGAATTACTTATGGACGTCATGAAACGACGATCAAAGGAACTCAAAGAAGGCACCTACCCTGGTGCGCAGGCCTTCACGCACAAAATAGGGCGATCCGGAATGGCGAATGAGGGACTTGAAGCCCTGGGGAAAGAGCGACAACGCGCAGAGAAATTTGCCAGGCAACCCAGTCAACGCCCTGGGTTGATGCCATTAACGCCAGCCGATTTACCCGAAGGCGTTGTGGCAACGCCGAGCTACGACCATCGGGGACATTGCCTTGCTTTTACCCATGAGACTCTTGGCTACCTTGGAAAAATTGTCATCTCCGCCATTGGCGCTGAAACGTTGATGGAGGCTGAGCTTTCCAAAGAGAATCCGCAACATTTAGGGCAGAAGAAAGCGGTGCTGGAAGAGATTATCGCGGTGATTGAAGCGGGCTTTAGAAACATCCCGGCGCGTAAAAATAGATAATAGATAGATGTGGTGATGAGTGCCCAAAAGCAATTTTATAGATTCAAATAATCTGGGAATTCTCGCGCGATAGATTCACTTATTGTGAGCACACAAAAATGAAATGCGAGCCGGTGCCGATAAATGCAAGCTCATTTGCAGTTAATGTGAGCACGAGAGCTTTTTCATTTGCAGTTAATTTGAGCCAAAACCGGCGTCAAATGCGAGCATGACTGATTTCAAACGCGAGCCGTTACAGTTAGGCATCTTCAATTCGACATCGGAGAATTTAAAAATGGTTTGGTATCAAATCCACCTCACACCGCAAGAAAATATAACGGAAAAGCAATTTCAAGTGCAGAGCGCATTTACACCAGTCATCATGGTTAGTGCTGCGCCAAAGGAGTTCGCCCTCTTCTCAACATTCAACGCGGAGGATGGTTCAGTTGACGTTTTCGTGTCGCCACAGTTGGCGACAGTCACCACTTCCATGTTGGCCTCGTTTGGGGCAATCTCATGCGCTAAACCAGAGCCAGGAAATGTCAGTTTATTAGTTGGGCATCAGGATGCTCTTGAGTTTTTTGATCTCTGGAGAAGAAGGTGAACATTGTTTGGTACATGCCTAACAAGTGCCATCAATCGGAATTGGGGAAGGTAAAGGCATGAATCCAACAAGGGAACAATTACATTCGACGTACAACTCAAAGGATACGGATGAGCTTATAAGTCTGTATACGGCTGGAGTGCTTACAAATGATGCATATGAGACACTCGAGCTTGTCCTTAAAGAACGGAATGTACCGCTACCTAAACGCCCTGAATTTTCGTTTGAAGAAACTTATAGGCGTAGAAATCACTTTAAAGAATTCTTGCAAGGTAAAAAAAGCCCAAAAAGTACATTTTGGTTAGTATGTATTCTTGGAAATGTAGTGCTGTTGCTTTCAGTCGTCGTGTATGTGGTTGGCCTAAAACCCAGAGTTATGGTCGGTCCATTGGTCACATATTTTACTTATGACATGTTTACGCTAATTTCATTCTGGCGTAGTTCAAAGAAGTCCAAACACAGAGCTTTTAAGCTTACGTTATTTTTGGTTACTATTTTTCCGCTCACCATCTATTCACAGTTTATTACAATTGCTCTGTCAGCAGTATTGGCGTCCGGAGTGCGATGAGTAAAATACAATCCCAACAAGGGCAAGCACATGGAATTGGAGTACATAAAATGAGTCAATCTAAAGTTAGTGTCGGAGATTGGATTATCGTTGGTGATGCCAATATCAATGCTTATGTTTTCAATGTTCGTAGTGATACAGAAGTAGCAGCGGGTTATTATCAAAATGGTGCAAAAGCGATCAAAGAAGATTTTTTCTGGGATGGCAATCGTTGGCAATTTAAAAGTGAAGGCCCTTGTGGCTCTTATCTAAAAGGCCATGAAGCAGCCATTGTTATAAATGGGCCGTGCAGAAATTAAACCATATAACCAATTGCATCAGAGGACGTCCTAATCTGTCGCGGTTTTTGCAAAGAAACGCAAAAATCCGCGCCAAATTTTTTATGGAGGAGAAAAAGTGATAAAAAGTAAATATCTGCTTTGCCTATTGTTCTTTATTGAAAGCGTATGTGCTGAGCAATTTTTTCCCGACAACTGCGAGTNNATGCGAGTATTCGGTGTCTTTTCCGGCCTCTTATGAAACTCGTCAGTTATTTAATGATAAAGGCGAATCTACGGTACTAGCAAAAACTCCAAATGGGGCTGCCGTTAAATTGCAAGCAGAGTGTTGGCCCGAAAAACTCGGTGATATCTCTGTTTACGTAGAGCGAATTATAAAATGGTTGCCGGAAAGAGGCTTTAAGGTTGCTAACGTTCAGGTTGCAGATGACGCGTTGGGAAAAATAGTGATTGCTACTGGAGTTTCCCAACAAGAAACAGAAAAATACTATCTTAAGTACGAGACTATATTTGGTAAATATTCAAAGCTAAATATCGTCATATTGGA
>DQHS01000116.1 GCA_003524365.1 Cellvibrio sp.
TTCATTGCGCCACTTATTGCTGGCGAGCAATTCTGTCTCACGCAATTTTCCCTCTGACTCTTGCACCGCCAACACTAAACGCGACTCTTGTGATAAAGCCTGTTCACGCTCGCCGCGTGCGTTAGACACATCCCCCTCCAGGCGCAAAATTTCCACTTCAGAAATTGCGCCGCTGGCGAGCAGCGGTTTGGTGACAGATAATTCTTGTGTCGATAATTCCAATGCGCGTGTCACTTGCGTCAATTTTGCGCGCACTTCATTGAGTTCTTCCGAGCGCTGATCCAATTGGCTGCGTGCAATACTCAATTGCTCATCCAACTCTTTGCGATTGGATTCATACAAGCTGCGCTCGTGATTGACGATATCGGGCGCATCGGCAGCCAAATCATCGGCGAATATTAACGCCGTATTGGAGGTCAATGCTTGCAGGCGTGAGGCACGGGCTTGTAGCGACAAATATTCCGCACGATTTTCGCGAAAGGTAGAAATAAAACGCGTGGGATCAATGCGCAACAATAAATCGCCTTTTTCCACCACCTGCCCTTCACGCACCAATACTTCTTGCACTACGCCGCCGTCAAAAGATTGGATGATTTGCAACTGCGATGAAGGAATTACTTTGCCTTCGCCGCGCGCCACTTCATCTAGCGGTGCAAAAGCCGCCCATACAATTAACAGAAAAATAATCAGTGCTATCACGCGTAAAAGTGCGCGGGCACGTATAGGTTCTTGTTGCAACTTTGCCCAATCGGAATCTGTTACCCAGTCTTTGGGTTGCTCGTGCAGAGGATCAAGCCAGCGTGCGTAGGCTTTATCGATATAACGGGTTGCGGGCAGACCTAATTTATCCAGCCAACGGCCAATGCGTTCAAACCAGATTTTATCGCGCGAGGCCGTCATTATGATGCTCTCCCGATTCTGCCCTGACGCAAGGCTTCAACTACTTGTTCTTTTGGCCCATCGGCGACAATTTTTCCACCGTCGATTACGATAATGCGTTCAACTAATTCCAGCAGCGATGTGCGATGGGTAATCACCAACAAGGTTTTGTGCGCGGCGAATTGCACCAGATTCCGTTTGAATTCTTCTTCGCTGGTGTGATCCATTGAACCCGTCGGTTCATCCATTAATAAAATGGGCGGATCACTCAAGAGCGCGCGTGCAATACTGACCGACTGGCGCTGGCCGCCAGACAGTAATTGCCCCTGTTCACCCACCGGCATAGCCAATCCCATTGGATGCTGGTTTACAAAATCAGTGAGCCCACTCAAGCGCACCGCTTCCAGAATTCCGTCATCACTCGCGTGAGGTGCGCCCATGGCGATATTGTCGCGCAATGAACCAAAAAATAAATTCACATCTTGCGATACATAACCCATATTGCGGCGCAATTCGGCAGGGTCGAGTTGGCGAATATCAATTCCATCAAGCAACACGGTTCCCGATGTTGGCTCATATAAACCGGCAATTAATTTTTCAATTGTGGTTTTACCTGAACCATTCCGGCCAAGAATTGCGACGCGTTCGCCAGGATTAATTTTGAAAGCGACATCGCGCAGTACTTCGCGTTCATCTTGCGGATATTTAAACGCAACTTTCTTAAATTCAATTCCACCTTGTAAGCGCGGGCGACTGATCCAGTTGGCATCCACGGGTCGCTCAACCGGTTTTTGCATAATCATATCCAGCGCGGTCAGTGCAGTTGCGGCGCTGTGGTATTGCATCAACAAACCTGCGGTTTGTCCCACCGGTGCCATGATGCGGGAGGACAACATATACGCCGCGATTAATCCACCCTGACTTAAATTGCCTTCAATAATTTGGTATACACCAACAATAATAATAACGACCGATACTGCTTGCTGAATCCACAGAGTGCTGGTGCCAACCGAGCCAGACAGCAAACGCATTTTGACGCCCACGCGCGACACTAACAGCGTAGTTTTTTCCCACACCGCTTGCATGCGCCCTTCAGCACCGAGGGTTTTTACAGTTTCCAATGCACTTAAACTTTCTACCAAGGTCGCATTGCGCTGCGCTGACGCCTGCATGGAGCTTTCCGATAACAAATGCATTTTGTGCTGCACCGCTGCGGTGTAAATCATCACCAGTACAACGCCCACTAAAATCGGGAAGACGAGTGGCCAGGAAATTAATAACACGACAATTAAAAACAATAAGACAAACGGCAAATCCACCAGCGCCAAAATAGTCGCGGAAGAAATAAAACTGCGGATGGCTTCAAAAGATTGCAACCCCGCTGTAAATGATCCTACCGATGCAGGCCGCTCGGATAATTTCATCCCCAACACCCGCTCCATAATGCTGGCGGAGAGTGTCACATCCACACGGCTCGCCGCGAGATCAACAAACCAGGCGCGCATCATGCGAAGCACAAAATCGGCACTGATGGCAATCAGCATTCCAATCGACAAAACCCAGAGTGTATCGGTAGCGTGATTGGGCACTACGCGGTCATACACATTCATCACAAACAGCGGTGAGACCAGCGCGAAAAAGTTGATCAATAATGCAGTTAGCAATACATCACGGTATAAATATTTGTGATCGGAAATCACACCCCAAAACCAATGCGCATCGCGATTTTTAGCATTGGCTGTTTTACCAATTTCAGCCGTGCGCGCATCAAAGCGCTCTTGTGGACGCACATAAATCGCACGGCCGGTGAAGTGGCTTGCCAATTCAGCAAGCGACACATTCACGATTGCATCGCCCAATTCGGGATAAAGCACTTGCGCAATATCTGCTTTCACCGCCAACAATACGCAGGCTTGATTATTGTTTAATAGGAGGACAGCTGGAAGCAGCGCGCTATTTAGTTGGGGCAAATCACGCTGCACGATTTTGCTGGTGAGGCCAGCGCGTTTTGCAGCGCGGGCAAATAAAGAAGGAGTGAGTTGATGTGCTTCCAGCGGCAAGCCGGCCAAAAGCGTTTCACGAGTACTGGTAATCTGATGTGCGCGCGCAATGAGCAACAAACATTCAAGCAGCGGCCCGCCGGTGTTGGCTGCAGAGGAAGCATCCATGGAAAGCTGAACATCAAGGGTCATTGTGGCTCCGGGAGCGGCAAGCAGGCAAAACCAACTAGTAACGAATCTTATCGGTCATCAAATCAAAAGCCTCTGTAATATAGATGGCCATTGTCGCGCACGCAATTTGATTACCGAACATCTGCGGTGCACGCATAAAAAAACGCATCAAATTGCTGGAATTTGATGCGTTCTCGACAAAACCAAAACGAGTGCCTGACTATTCGCTACGTGTCACGGTGACATCAACACGGCGATTAGCGGCTTTACCAATAACGCTGGCATTATCAGCCACTGGGCGAGTCGCACCAAAACCGTCTACGGTCATAGGAATTGTTTCCAAACCGTTCAATACAAAGTAGTCGCGCACACGCTGCGCACGCGCTTTTGACAATGGAATGTTGAGCGCATCAGTACCGGTATTATCGGTGTGGCCTTCAATACTGATTTGTACAACCTTGGGGGTCGCCTTGATATCAGCGATCAGTTGATCCAGTTTTTGCGCGGCACCCGCTTTTAATTGCGAGCTGCCCACATCAAATAATGCATCGCCTGCAAGCGGAGTTAATTCGCTAATCAAATCGTCGCGACCCAAGGCTTCAGGCGCAATATCCGGGCAGGCGGATTCGGAAATATTCAGTGAATCTTTTACCTTGGTGTCATGCAATATACCGAGGCCATCGCGCACAATACCAAGGGCGGGCAACAAACTTCCCATCGCCGCCAATGAACGTGCGTAAGCAATTTCCAAATCGCCATTGGCGATAATCAGTGCACGACTCGCCTGAAAATATTCGTTTTCGGCATCGAGTAAGTCGAGCAAGGTACGCTGACCAATATTGAATTGCTCGGAGTAGGCGGTACGCACTTTATCGCTTGAAATACGATGTTGTTGCAACGAGGTAAGTTGCTCGCGAATACGCTGGGTATCGTTGTAGGCAATTTGGGTGTTCTGACGCAAATCAACACAGGCTTGATCGCGCAAATCTTTCGCTTGGTTCACTTGTTCCAGCGAGCGACGCACTGCAGCACGATTGGCGCCACCGCTGTATAAATTATAGGTAAGCGCTAATTCCACTGCACTTTCGTCGCCGTAGCTATCGGGATCAGTGCGATTATCAAAACCGTTTTGATTGCGACTGGTGACCTGGCGCGCGCGCAATTCTGCTTTGGGATAATACCCTGCACGCTCAACTTTTACGGCAGCCTGTGCAGCGCTGATATTTTTGATCGCAGCGTGAAACCCCGGATTACCCTGGTAAGCGAGCGTTAGTGCGGAGCGAATATTGTCCGGCAGTTTTTGTTGAGTAAGATCAACTTCCGCCAGATCTTCTGCGGGTAATTGCCCTACCACACGCAGATAGCGCGCGGTGACATCGTGCAGATTAGATGCTTCGGTTAACAAATTTGATTCCGCCAATGCCAAGCGGCCCGCAACCTGCTCCAAATCGACACGGCGACCCACACCGGAAGTAGCGCGCTCTTCAATTTGGCCAAACACTTCACGATGCTTTGCGTAGTTGTTGCGCGCTAAATTAACCAGTTCGCGGTTGCGTTTTACATCTTCATAGGCGCGCACAGCTTCGAGTGCAGTGGTTTCTACCGTATTTAATAGTTCGTAGTAACGCACCAAACGCGCACTGTCAAAACGATCCACCTCACCGGACGTACGGAATCCATCAAACAACATTTGGCTCAGCGTGACTTGCGCCTGGTTATTGGTGTAGCTCGCACGCCCATCGTAATCTCGATTGGTTTTTCCGGTCGATGCACCTATATCAACTGTCGGTAAGTAACCGGCGCGCGCGACACGCACATCATGTGTAGACGCGCTGAACTCATGCCAACTCGCTTGTACATCCGGATTGGACTCTATCGCTTGTAAAGCTGCATCTTTTACATTATTTGCAGCAGTACTTTGCGCAGCAACTTGGCCGGTAAACGCAAGCACCGATATCAACACCAATGAAAGCGTAATCAACGAAAATCGGTTAAATAAAGAAGATGGCATTAGAATTTTTCCACATAGGTTGTGTGTAATTACCAATTTGATAACAGGTTTGACTTCACTATTAGCAATAAACATCGATATTGGACTGTAAATCGCCCAAGCGGTGACTGTGACGAAGATGCAAACTCACTAATGAGTTCAAGAAGGCAAGAAAATCCCTATTGCAGTAGCCGATCCGACTGCATCCAGATCACAAAATCCGGGAGCTTGAGTTCAACGCTTTAAGAATTATAGTGTTGGATATAAAAAATGGGTTTTTAGATCAACAATCTTTTTTGTGGCGCAAAAAACATCCAATCCAACAATTTCATCATAACTCATGGCTGCTTTATGCCACAACAGCATTTACATTTGTGACATAAATCACACTTTTTAATTACCTTGAGCCTGAAAAAGACCCAAAAAAACAGACCGACAATCAGTTTTTGCTATAAACGGAGATCATAAAGTCCAGCGTATCGCGCAATTCGCCATCGAGTATCGAATCCCGCAGTTCCGGAGCCAGCTTCCAGGCGAAGGGGGTCATAGCTAAAAACGACGCGCGCATGTCGCGCTCACCCACCCGTAAATCTTCTTCCACCCGATGCTGTTCAGCCCTGACGAACCCTGCTGGAGTCTCCGGTAGGGAATGGGGACGTACCTCCTTATAGATCCGCGAACGCAACGCAAGAAGGTGATTTTCGCCGGGCGCAACTATAACTAACTTTCCGCCCGGTTTTATTACACGGTATAACTCGCTATCTTTACTGGGAGCATAAATACGTGTGACCACATCCATAGAATCGTCGGCTAAGGGCAAATCAAAACTCGAGGCTACGCAATAGGTTAACCCTGTTCTCTCTTTAGACGTTTTTGCTGCAAGACGCACACCGGCTTTGGCGATATCAATTCCATAGACCTGCGCCCGAGGCATTACCTCAGAAAATCCCGCCGTAAAATAGCCTTCGCCGCAACCTATATCCACCAAGGTTTCAGTTGTTGCCGGTACTAATTCCTGCAAACGCAGTTTGAGCGACTCAAAAAATCCTGCCTGTAAAAACTGGCGGCGCGCTTGTAATTGCTCTTTGGCATCACCTGGTTCCAATGAGTGTTTATTTTGGACTGGTAGCAAATTGAAATAGCCTTCTTTAGCGCGATCAAATTGATGGCGATTTACACAAGCCAGGCCTTGGATATTTTGCAGCAATGGGCGATGGCACAGCGGGCAGCGCAGATCTTTCATAATAGTTATCAGAAAAGTGACGATCAAAATATGCAGAATAATACGGAAAGAACATTAATATAAAGGACAAACCGCGCGCAGGATGCCGACTCACTAATCATTTAGCAAGCCAGATAAAAATGACAAGGGCACACAACCAATATTGTTAATATCGGTGGTGTNNACGAATATCGCTCTGCTTGATATCACCATTAATAACTACTTTACAATCTTCGCCAATCCGGGTGAGGAACATTTTCATTTGTGCCGGGCTGGCGTTTTGTGCCTCATCGAATATCACAAACGTTTTGCTGTTAAAGGTTTTGCCACGCATAAACGCAAGTGGCGCCGCCACTATACGACCATGACGTAAACAGTATTCCACCGTTCCAGCGCCGAGGCGTTCATTTAAAATATCGCGGAAGGCATCAATGTACACAGAAAATTTTTGATCGAGATCGCCCGGTAAAAAACCGAGATTCTCACCTGACTCCACCGCCGGACGCGTAAGAATAATACGCTCGATGCGGCCAGACTCGAGCGCCTCTGCAGCCAATGCACCAGCACAATAGCTTTTACCAGTACCGGCTGGGCCAATACCAAACGTAAGCATGTGGCTATTGATAGCATTGATGTACTGCTGCTGGGATTTTGTTTTAGCGCGAAGAGGTTGGGGGGAGCGAGGGGGAGAGTAAGCTGTTTCGACTTGCTGCGAGCGGGATTTTATTTCGACAATGTTGTCATCACTGCGTTGATTTTTTCGCGATTTATGTCGCGATGCTGGATAGCTAGTATCATCGTATGAGTGATGGTTTGCACTACGTCTGGCATGCGTTTTTCTTGCCATAAAGAATAATCCCCTTCAGGTCTGAAAATAATACGGGCGATTTCGCAAAAGCCCAATATCGTGAAGTTACCCGAGAACGCAATTTTCTATGCAATGATGTCTGTGTCGTTTACCCCCTTCTATTACTCCTTGATCAGTTGATAATTCGCTAACAATTCAATCGCTGATTAAAAAACAATAAAACAATTCGAGCAAAACACTTTCAGTAAAACGTCTTCAATAAAAACAGAAGTCTGTGACAGATAGATTACGCTGGCTTTGCCAGAAATCTACTTATAAGAACGCAGATGAAGATGTTACCTAATCGACGACAATCTTCACATGCTAGTGAGGCGGCTACTGGTTAATTCACCACCTTTGACTTGATACTAGGCTTATTTTAAAAAGCGGTCAATCACTTAATTGAAATAAAATTGACATAGCTGCAACGCATAAGCAGAGGCACAAACGCTGCACCCTTACTCGTCATTATCCTCAACTTGCTTGGTGACTTTCTTTTTTGGTGGAGCGAAACCATCAACTGCTGCAGCTGTCTTAAGCGCGGTCGGCACGCGACGATTGCCGACGTTTTTCTTATCGCGCTCGCGCACTTTCACTTTGGGCGCTTTGGCATCGGGCTTTTTATCTTTTGCCGTTGTTTTCTTTTTAGTTCCGACAGATTTGCCGGACGTTTTAGTTTTATCCGGGCCTTGATATTTGCCCTTCAAACCCGGCATAGTAATTAACTCGAAGGTTGCGCCCAGGTAACGTTCGATTCCTTTGGTGAGATTCCACTCTTTCGCATCCACTAAAGACACTGCCCTACCCTCGTTATCGGCGCGACCAGTACGGCCGATACGATGCAAATACTCATCGCCCGAATACGCCATATCCATATTCACTACCAACTCTACGCCGGGAATATCCAGCCCGCGCGCTGCCACATCTGTTGCTACCAATACCGTGGTTCTACCTTGGCGGAAATGATCGAGCGTAATCTTGCGTTGATCTTGCGTTATATCGCCGTGCAAAGTGCCGACGCGAAATTTGTTATAACGCAGTAAATTATCTAACTGGGATGCTTTGAGTTTAGTGTTGGTAAAAATAATAACTTTTTCAAAGGTCGATTTTTGCAGCAGCGCGACCAATAATTTTTCTTTGTGTTTGTAATCGTCGGCCAATAACATTTGCTGGGTGATGTCGTTGGGTTTTTCGTCGATATAAATTTCTTGCGCTTCGCCAAGAATGACTTGTTTGATCAAATGACGCAGACCTTTTTGCTCCATGGTTGCGGAGAACAAAAACGTTTGGCGTTCGGTGCTGCAGGTATTGGTGATTTTCAATACGTCATCACTCAAACCCATATCGAGCATGCGATCCGCTTCATCTAATACCAGAAATTCCAGGCCGGAAAATTCAGTCGATTTGTGAGAGATATGCTCACCCAATCGACCGGGCGTACCCACTATGATTTCCGGGTTCTTACGCAGCATCGCCTTTTGGTATTTCAGTTCTTCACCGCCACACACCATTCCCACTTTCAGGCCGGTAAACTTCAGCAATTGCTCAGCGTTTTTAACTATCTGGCGAGCGAGCTCACGCGTGGGAGTCAAAATCAGAATGCGGGTTGAACTTGGGTTCACCGGTGGTCTAGACAGAATCGCCTGCAGTGCGGGCAACAAAAATGCCGCCGTCTTACCGCTGCCGGTTTTGGAACTGACGANNATCTACGCAGGGTTGGACAAATTATCAACCACAACCGGCTAAAATGCCGGCCTTTGAACGAACCTGAGCAAGTCTATGCGTATTATGTTGGCCCCGATGGAGGGCGTTGTTGAGCATCATGTACGCGACATACTATCGCGTATTGGTGGATTGGACGGCTGTGTGACCGAGTTTATCCGCGTTACCGACCAAAAGCTGCCCTACAAGGTCTTTTATAAGTACGCGCAAGAACTGGAAAGCGACTGCAAAACCCCGAACGGAACGCCGGTGCGTGTGCAGTTGCTTGGCAGTAGACCTGAACCCATGGCGATCAATGCATTGGAGTTGGTTCGCTATGGAGCCAAAGCGATTGATTTGAACTTTGGCTGCCCCGCCAAAACGGTCAACTCCCACGAAGGCGGCGCCTGTTTGTTGCGCACACCGGATCGCGTCTACTCCATTATTAAAGCGGTGCGCGATGCTGTACCGCGCGATATTCCCGTCACCGCCAAAATCCGTTTGGGCTATGAAGATCGTAGTAGCTATCTGGATAACGCGCGTGCAGTGGAAGCCGCTGGTGCCGACGAACTAACAGTGCATGCCCGTTCCAAGGCCGACGGCTACAAACCGCCCGCTTATTGGAGCTACATCGCCGATATTCGTGCGGAGCTAAAAATTCCGGTGATCGCCAATGGCGAAATCTGGTCAGTAGAGGATTACCTGCGCTGCCGCGAACAATCCAACGGCGCCGATGTCATGCTCGGCCGCGGCCTGCTCGCCTGCCCTGATCTTGCACGCCAAATTAAAGCGCATATAAAAGGTGAGGATTACACCCCGCTAATATGGAGCCAGATCTGCAATATGCTCTACGACTACTACAAACTGACCACTCCGCTTTACTGTGAGCGCAATTGCGGCAATCGGGTTAAGCAGTGGCTGATGTACTTGAGCCGTGAATATCCGCAAGCGGCAATATTTTTTGAAGCGATCAAACGTAAAACAACACCGCAAGAAATTGACGGATGTTTTATCGATGCATTACAAGCTTGCAACTGAGCTGAATCTCGCAAAGCAAGAGCTGGACTCCCGCGAGCGGGAGTGACGATGGTTCCATAATAAAAAAGCCCGTGATTCACACGGGCTTGGCTCTCTCACCATCGATCACTTTCACTCTGATTTAATGCAGCAATTCTTCAAAGCCGCCAGCCAGATCTTTGGTTTCGTCAATTCGCTCCATTAATTTCACCAGATTAATGCCGAGCTTGGAGGCCAACTCATTAGGGAAATTTTCCAGCAAAGTCGCACCGCCATCTTTCTCGTTTTCATGCACGATAAAATCAGCAATGTTAATCAAGGCTGCAAAGCGCGAGAATTCCGGCGCACCCAACGGATCTAACTGGTAGCGAATACCGGCGGTGATCGCGTCAGGAAACTTCCAGCGATTGGCCAATTCAGCGCCCGCTTCAGGAAAATTAAATCCGAGCACATTTTTTTCGATGTCTGAATTGCGCGCGCCACGCTCCACGACTTTTCGGATATCTTTGCACTCCTCCGGCAAAATGGTGTGGATCAGCAATTCACCAATGTTATGGATCATACCGCACGTAAAAGCAGTCTCCGCATCATCTTTGGAAAATTTTGCCAGCCATTTACACTTGCTCGCCACCGCAAAACTGTTGTGCCAAAACGCAGGCAAATCAAAACCCTCCGGCGCTTTAAACGCCCCCGTCATACCCGATGCAAGAACCAAGGTACGCACCGCGTTAAAGCCCAGGATAAACACCGCGTCATTCACCGAACCCACTTTGCGATTGCCACCGTAATGCGCCGAGTTAGCCGCGCGCAATACTTTCGCTGTGAGCACCTGATCGGCACTGATTTTTTTTGCTATTTCATCATTGTTGACGCTGTCATCGCCGAAGCTCTCTATCAACTCCTGAACGACTTTGGGGATGTTTGGCAACTTCTGTGCGTTATCTATTAAATTTTTAAGCTCCACGATACCCTCACTTGATCTAGCCTAATTTACCGGTAGTAGCTCATAGCCAGCTCAAACTTCCCACCTGCTTTGGGTATAGCAAAGGATGAATGGATAGCAATAGATAAGATGAAAATTTGGAGTTTAATGACGAAGATTTAACGCAGAAGAAAAACTAAAAACAAAAAAGCCCGTCATTTCTGACAGGCCTTTTTATACGTTCTATATATGGTGCACTCAGGAGGATTCGANNGTACTCTATCCAGCTGAGCTATGAGTGCGTTGTTGAGGCGCGCATTTTATTGATCGAGGTTCAGTGAGTCAAGCGTTTATTTGATTTTCTTTTACGAGACTTTCAAATTAATACTTTATAAATCAATGAAATACAATTTTCGATCAACCTGTACAAAGAGCGAACTAGATGCTGCGTTGCGCGAAACAGTACAGTAAAGACTATTTAAAAATGGCGGTGAGAGAGGGAGTCGAACCCTCGATACCTTGCGGTATACACACTTTCCAGGCGTGCTCCTTCGGCCACTCGGACACCTCACCGTTTTTTACCGCGCTAAATCATGCGCGGGCTTCGCAGTAAATTACCATCCAAAGTACCCCCTGCGAAGGCGCGCTAATGTACACAAGCAAGCTTGCAAACGCAATCTTATTCCTGCGGCCATGCACTAAAAAAGTCCGCTGGATTTTGTTCGCGTGGCGCATGGGGTGGAACCGTGGGTGTGCCTACATAAATGAAGCCGATAATCTCTTCACCTTCGATTAAACCTAATGCCTCTTTCACTGCAGGGTCGTAAGCCATATCGCCCGTCCGCCAGACTGCTCCGACATTGGTGGCGAAGGCAGCATTGAGAAGATTCTGCGTCGCAGCACCAGCAGCAATGATTTGCTCGATCTGGGGCACCTTCGGATTGGGCTGGCAGCGAGCGATGGAAATAATGATCATGGGCGCACGCTGTGGCATAGCATGGCAGCGGTCCAATTCCGACTGCGTGATCTCAGGATTATTTTCCGCAGCGACTCGAGCAAACAACTCGCCGAGCCGTACTAGCCCCTCCCCCTCTACTATTAAAAATCGCCAGGGCCGCATGTTGCCGTGGTCGGCTGCGCGCATCGCCGCTTTGAACAACACATTCAATTGCTCGGGTGTTGGGGCCGGTGCGGTAAGTCTGGGGGTTGATACTCGCTGATGTAATGCTGCAATTGCATCCATAAAAACACAAACCTCATTAAGAGTTTATCCAACACACAGACTGGGCAGTTTATATAGGCATAGCCAAGTCGAATATTGGCCAAATCTGTACCATACTTTAAAGCAAATACTTCAATTAGCGATTATAGAGTTGATCAGGGCAATAATGTTGTCCCATATTAGCTCGTAACCAGAATCCTTCCGGCCGACAATAATATGCAAGTACCCATGCTCGTTCTCGCAGTAGCCATAGAAATCTATCTGGCGTTGCTTATCGCGGCTGTTGTATTGATTTTTTATGCCCTTAAACAAAAGAAACTCATTCGTCGACAACAGGGCAAATTGCGCGAATTGATTGAGACAATCAAAACCACCAGTTCACCCGCTACTCCAGCAGGAAAAACCTACAAACAACTGATATACGAACAGTTGGAATTCACCCAGGATCGCTTTGCGCTAATTGCCCCGCGCAGCGATATCAGCGAAGCACAGCCTACTGATCTGCCTATTAACCAACGCATAGTTGCACTTCGCTACGCTTTCCTGCGTGCCGAGGAACTGGGCACCACTGAGGTGCCGGGTAGCGAAGGTTACTGGAATGTCTTTCGACAAACGCTGGAACCACTCCTTCAATCTACAGCGAATACTGCGCTTGATTTACCTCTGGATACATCACTCGAAGCTTCCAGTAGCGAAGAGCTGGAGATGTATAAAAAGCGCGTTGAAAATCTGGAGAAATTCAAAAAACTGTTTTTTGACCTGGAAAAACGCTGGAACGAAGCTCAAGCCAATGCTCAAGGTTATTACAATGAACTCCATTCCATGGCCGATAGCATCGAGGATCGTGAACGGTACGAGATGCTACTGGGGCAATACAGCAATAGCTACAACGAAATAACCCACTACATTCATGACACCAATGCTGCGATAACTGGTCGCCCAGTTGAAAATAAGACGATTAATATCATCCGTCAGGATCCACGTGCAGCCGAAGAAATAATGAAACTGCGCAACGTAGCAGCTGACCAATATCGGGTCATTAGTAACCTGCAACGCAAATTGGAAGAGGCGGTAACCGCCGAAGAGAAAGATCTGGTTATCAAGGAATTGGAGCAGCAATTGCAACGACAAGTGCGCTTCGTACAAGAGTCCGACACATGCGTCCAATTGCTAGAAGAGGAATTGAACAAAGCCAATGAGCAGTTAGCCGAACAAACACAGCTTTTAGGCAAAGACCATTTACTGGAAGAGGAAAACCAACGCATAAAAGAAACACTGCAGAGCTTCACTCAGGAAAGCAAAGAGCTATTGGACAATCTGGAGGATCTGGAAAAGGAAAATGATCAGCTCAAAAACAACCTGGAACAAACCAACGCGAACACAGGTAACAATCCGGCAAGCCTGCAGCAAATTCAGGGGGAATTTGCTGAATTACGCAAGCAATATACCGAATTGGAAGAAAAATACCTGGAATTGAAGTTTAAATAATAACCAACCAGGAAACTCGCCCGAGTTTCCACCAACAAGTAGACATTTTCAACAAAAACCCGTTTAATTCACTGGCTTGGGCAAGCAGCAAGAACATCTTATAGGGATTACTTACTGACCAAATAACAACAAGGTTTTAATCCAATGAACAGTAAGACCGACAGCCAACAATTGCAAACTGAATCCCCAATACAACAGTATTATTTTCGCGCACTTATCTGTTTTGCCGCTTCTGGCACCCTGGCCTCCTTCATCAATTGGGACCACCCCAGCCTCCCCCATATGGGTGTAATTGTATTTTTACTGATCTACGCTTACGCCACTTATCATTTCACACGCAAACAACTTCCTGAGCAGATGGCTCGCATTAATCGCTGGTTATCCCATGCGGATGCAGCATTGATTGGCATAGTGCTGAGCCTTACTGACTTTAGTATTTTGCCCTGCGTAATGTTTTTGACCATGATTCAATTTAATGCATTGATCAGTGGTGGCGTGCGCAAACTAATGGAGGACAATAGTGCGTTTGCGGTCGGTGTAATTCTGAGTTTAATTATTCATAAACCTCAGCTGGTTTTATCCAGCAGTATCGAAATCAGCGCCGCCAGTTTGATCGGGGTCGCCACCTATTTTTTAGTTTATGCCATTTACATGCATCAACGTTTCCACAAGTTGATGATTAGCCAAAAGCAACTCGAAAACGAGCAGAAGTGGCATAAGATCCGCGCTTACAAATTATCACGTTATTTACCACCTACTGTGTGGCAAGCGATTAATCGCGGTGACGATAAAAATTTGCAGGCAGAACGTAAGCGAATCAGCATTTTCTTTTCCGACATCAAAGATTTCAGCCAGCTCTCCGAAGAAATTGAAGCAGAAGCGTTAACCGAACTGCTTAACCACTACCTCACCGAAATGTCGAAAATAGTTGCCCATTACGGCGGCACCATCGATAAATTTATGGGTGACGGCATCATGGTGTTATTTGGCGATAGCAACAGCAAAGGTGTAAAAGACGACGCCACCCGCTGCGCAGCAATGGCTATCGCGATGAAAAAACGCATTAAATCCATGCAGGTAGAATGGTTTAATCAAGGCATCAAAAAACCGTTACAAGTGCGCATGGGTATCAATACTGGTTACTGCACCGTAGGCACCTTCGGCACATCCAACCATTTGGATTACACCGTATTAGGCACCCAAGTTAATCTCGCCAGCCGCCTTGAGTCTGCGGCCGAACCGGATGAAATTTTAATTTCCCACGAAACCTGGTCGCTAGTGAAAGACACTGTGATGTGCCGCGATAAAGGTGAGATTCAAGTGAAGGGTTTTTCTCTACCGGTAAAAGTCTACCAAGTGGCAGACTTACGCAAAGAGATGGGCAAAAACCAAAGTTACTTTGAAGATCGCGCTGAAGGTTTTTCCATGTATCTCGATATGGACAAGGTACGCAATTACGATAAACAAAAAGTGATTGAGTCACTTGAAAAAGCGGCAAGTCGTTTGAAAGATAAAGTGATCGTATAAAAGTTTTTCCAGTAGCGATTACTGCGCTACTGGCGAATCAAACGCAACAACTCAGGTTTTGCATTCGGGTTGTTGGAGCGAAACGGATTAATATCCAAACCACCACGCCGCGTGTAGCGCGCATACACAGTCAACTCTTCCGGCTTACAAACTCGCGCTATATCACTGAATATCCGCTCCACACAATGCTCATGAAAATCCTGATGCTCGCGGAACGAAATAATGTAGCGCAGTAAATTTTCACGCTGGATTTTATTACCCTTATAGCGGATCACAACACTCGCCCAATCAGGTTGACCAGTCACCGGGCAGTTGGTTTTTAGCAGATGACTGAACAAGCACTCATCAACAATCCCCACCTCCGTGGTAAGCAATTCAGGCGCCGGATGGTATGTATCTATCTCTACTGGTAACTCATCCAACAGTTCACCATCCACTTCAGCAATTTCGGTCAAATGTTTGGCAGCGCGGGACGAAGTCGTTAAGAGCACTACTGTTACCCGAACATCCGCATTGGTAATGCGTGCAAGATCCTTAGCAATCAACAACTCTACTTCAGCAACATTGTCAAAACGGGTTTGGTTCAGTGAATTCAAATACAGCTTGAAGGATTTTGATTCAACAATAAATTCACTGGTGCACGGAATAAAAAACTCTGCCACGGCAACCACTGGCTTGCCAAACTCATCCAACCAGGACAACTCATAACCCGTCCAAACATCAACACCATAAAAAGGCAATGTATCGCCTATTCCCAACAACGCACGCGAATCAGCGCGAGGAATGGGAAATAGCAATTGCGGGGCATAAACCGAGATATAATCTGTTTGACGACCAAGTGGATTGTGATTCATAGCAATTTCCAATAGTTTTTCAAATGCACCGGATCAAGCGCGCAGGCGTTTTCCCGTTTTTAATAAATGCAAGGCAATTACAAACAGGATCACTACAAATACTGTAAGCCCCACCAATGCCATCCCTATATTCAAATCAGTAATCCCCAACATACCATAGCGAAACGCGTTCACCATATGCAAAATAGGATTGAGCACCGATACCTGCTGCCAGAACTCAGGCAGCAAATTGATCGAATAAAAAACACCACCAAAATAGGTTAACGGTGTTAATACAAAAGTGGGAATGATCGATACATCATCAAACGTATTGGCGTAGATCGCATTGATAAATCCGGCAAGGGAAAACAATACTGAGGTCATGAATACTATAAATATTGTCGTAAACCAATGATGAACATATAAGTCCGTAAAAAACAGCGACATCATTGTTACAATCAACCCAACAGCAACACCCCGCGCCACACCACCCATCACATAGCCAAGCAAAATAATATAATTGGGAGTTGGTGAGACCAGCAATTCTTCTATACTACGTTGGAATTTTGCACTAAAAAATGAAGATGATACATTAGCGTAAGCATTAGTAATTACGGCCATCATAATCAGACCGGGTGCGACAAACTCGATATAACTGAAACCACCCATATCACCGATACGACCGCCAATTAACTTACCAAAAATAACAAAATATAAAATCATAGTAATAGCAGGTGGCAATAACGTTTGAATCCATATACGGGTGAAACGCTTTATTTCTTTATTCAAGATGGTCAGAAATGCAATCCACTGCTCTTGCATACTCATGATTGCACCTCTTTCTGCGCAGCAGCTGCCAGATCCTTATTTGCATTGACCATAGCAACAAACAACTCTTCAAGACGGTTGGATTTGTTGCGCATGCTGACAATTTCAAAGCCTTGAGCCGTCAATTGCGTAAACACGGTATTAAGAGATTGCCCTTTATCCACATCTACCTCAAAGGAATGCTCATCTATTTGGGCAACGCGATGACCATCTAGACTTGGTAATGACTGCAGATTGCCCGCCACGTCAAAAATAAAAACCTCTTTATTGAGCTGTTGTAATAAACTTTTAACGCTCGTATTTTTAACAATCACGCCCTGATCAATAATTGCTACATTGCGACAGAGACTTTCAGCTTCTTCCAAGTAATGTGTGGTGAGTATGATCGTTGTACCAGCAACATTAATCTCGCGCAGAAATTCCCACATAGAGCGACGCAGTTCTATATCCACTCCAGCAGTTGGTTCGTCAAGGATCAACAACTGCGGCTCATGCACTAACGCGCGCGCAATCATTAAGCGCCGTTTCATACCACCTGATAACATACGCGCGGGAGTGTGGCGCTTATCCCACAAGCTTAATTGTTTTAAATATTTTTCAGTTTGGACCAGCGCCTGTTTGCGGGGTAAACCATAGTAGCCCGCTTGCTGCAGGACTATATCCTCTACTTTTTCAAACATACTGAAATTAAATTCTTGTGGGACTACGCCCAAATATTTTTTAGCAGCGGAGAAGTCGGTATCAATATTTTTACCAAATACTTCAACCGTGCCTGAGGTTTTACGCACTAATGAGCTGATGATACCAATGGTGGTCGATTTACCAGCTCCATTAGGTCCAAGCATGGCAAAAAAATCACCGGGCATCACATCGAGTGAAATACCCTTTAGTGCTTCGAATTTTTCGTTGTAAACTTTACGCAGGTTTCTTAAAGAGAGTGCCGGAGTCATAACCCCTCGCAGAAATGTATGAAAGTCAGAAAATCTACCACCAGATCAGGGCGCAGCATGTCGATTTCAAGTTCAGAACAATCTATTTACGATCAAGAGTATTACATATATCACCTGGAGTTACTTGCCGCCTTCAGCGCGCAGATTCAGCCTCTCCCACCTTTTAATTCCGAACACCAAAGCGAAGATGATCAAGAATTTCTGGCTGCACTTACCGAACTACAGCAACAACCGCAGGGGATCAACTTTCTGGAGCAAGGGCAAGTGTTAATGTGTCGCGTGGTAGGCAGCTATCCGCACTTGATGCCGCTACTTTATCGCGACCTGCTGTGGTTTTTTGGCGGCGACTGCCTGCACTTTATGCCCGACGAAGAAATCGCCGTGTTCCAACGACTGGATGAGCAGCGCGAAGAAGCAAAAGAGCAGCGCGTGCCGTTCAGCTACAAAGAGGCGCGCGCTAAATCAATGGGGCTGCATTAAACAAAATAGACGCGAAGGAACGCGTTATGCCCAATTGGGCAACTAGTGTATTCGGAAAGGAATTAAAAACCGGAAAGTATAAATATGAATCGTGGATTACGTAAAACTGGAGCGGGAAACGAGGCTCGAACTCGCGACCCCAACCTTGGCAAGGTTGTGCTCTACCAACTGAGCTATTCCCGCATGCGGTGTATAATACATTATGCAAAAACAGGGTCAATAACTTTGTGAAAAAACTTGTGCTGATTGCATAAATAAAAGCCATTTTGACCAAGGTTTAGATGATTTCTGCTGTGAAATCAGCCAATAGCGGCTGTTCAGGCGGGAAAAAGGCGGTTTTCAGCCGGTCGCCACAATATCGCAAAAAGAACAGGGTATACTAAGATTAATCTCAGGCCTTTTTGGATGCATGATCATGAGCATAGAACAACAACTGATTGAACGCTTACACACCCTGAACCCGACACATTTAGACGTGGTGAATGAATCTTCTGGTCACGGTGGCTATTATCCGGGGAAGGAATCTCATTTTAAGGTGGTAATCGTCAGTGAACAGTTTGCCGGTTTGCGTCTGGTACAGCGCCATCAACAGGTCTATGCCGCGGTCGGTGATCTGTTAAGTCCAAGCAAGATTCATGCGCTGGCGATTCATGCCTTTGTTCAGGATGAATGGCAGGGACAGGATACCTCAAGCCCGGAATGTGCCCACGCCCCGAAACAATAACCCCGAACAAGAAATAGAGATCAGAACAGTTCATGGAAACCCAACTTTTACTTAAAATTATTCATATGACCAGCGTTAGCGTATTGCTGGTCATTCTGCTGGCCCGTGGCCTGACCTTATTTAAAGGCGTGCAGGGCAACCAGCCCAATCCGGCCGGGCGCACGCTGTGGGTGGCCCTGCAACATTTATCAGTCACGCTGATTGTAGTAACCGGAATTGCGCTGCTAGCATTAAAGGATTTTCAGGTCGAAACCTGGTTTTATGCCAAAATCATTTTATTCCTGGTGATGCTGTCTTCGTTAATGAAAGCCTACCGTAAAACGGACAGTATTTTACTGGTGCAACGCCGCGCCGGCTGGGGCATAGCCCTGGTTGCACTGCTGGCGATTATCGCGCTGGTGATGATCAAGCCAAGTTTTGGTTAATTGTTCGACAATAATGTCTATCTCTCGGCTATACTTCGCTACACTTGAGCCAATTAGAATATAAAGTCAGAGGGATAGACATGCGAACACGTGTGGTCTTTAACCAGAAAGGCGGCGTTGGAAAATCCAGTATTACGGTCAATCTGGCCGCTATCAGTGCCCATCAGGGCTTTAAAACCCTGGTCATTGATTTGGATCCGCAAGCCAACTCCAGCCAGTATTTACTGGGTGATGATGCCACCTATTCCACCCATAAGCCGGCACTAGAGCCAAATATCCAGAACTATTTTGAAGAAGTGCTGGGCAATACCCAAAGCAAAGGCTTAATTGGCAATGCCCTGGGCTCGATCTTAAAAAGCCGCGCCAAAGGGCTGGAAGCCTATGTGCATCAATCGCCCTTTCCAAATCTGGATGTAATTCCGGCCAGTCCGGACCTGGGCAGTCTGGCTCATGCCTTAGAAAGCAAACATAAAATCTATAAATTGCGGGATGCCTTGGCCTCACTGGCCGGGCGTTATGAGCGGGTCTTTATTGATACACCGCCGGCGTTTAACTTCTTTACCTTATCGGCACTGATTGCGGCTGACCGGGTATTAATTCCGTTTGACTGCGATGTATTTTCTAAACGTGCTCTGCACAGCCTGATTGAGAATGTGCTGGAAACCCAGGAAGACCATAATGCCGAGCTGGAGATTGAAGGCATTGTGGTGAACCAGTTCCAGGCCCAGGCCAAGCTGCCACGAGAAGTGGTCGAGCAGCTGAAAGAGGAGCAGTTACCGGTATTTAACAGCATGCTGCCACCCTCAGTCATCATGAAAGAGTCGCATCATAAAAATCTGCCGCTTATTCATTTTGCTACAGATCATAAATTGACGCAGGCCTATCAATCGTTGTTCAATGAGATTGAACAGAAACAATCCTGAGATGGGCATGAAAACACTGTATATCAGCCTGCTGGCTGCCGGAACCTTGCTGCTGGGTGCCTGTGCCACGACGGTTAAACCGACTTATGTCTCGCCTACACATTATCAGGCGCTGAACTGCCAGCAGCTGCAAAGCGAATATAACCGGATTCAGTCCTATATTGATCAGGGCGTACAGGCACCTAAACGGACCGGTGTTGGTGTGGGGGTTGGTCTTGGCGGAGGCTGGGGCAGTCGTGGCGGCTGGGGCATTGGCCCAAGTGTTTCGGTCAATATGGGACAATCATCGAATACCAAAAATACTGAACTGGCACGGGTACTGGGCGAGCAGGAAGCCATTGTGCAGGCAGCGCGTTTTAAAGGCTGTCCAATTATTGTACGCACCAAGCAGGCCAGTTAAGGCTTCGCATTTTTCACGCTAGGCTAGCAGTTTATGCGAGTCACAGCGTGAAAAATCTTAGCAAAATGTTTCAGGAAAAATTATTAAAAATCTTAAATTTAAATAAAAATAAAGGCTTTTTTATCTGT
Source organism: Cellvibrio sp. (assembly GCA_003524365.1). Taxonomy (GTDB): domain Bacteria; phylum Pseudomonadota; class Gammaproteobacteria; order Pseudomonadales; family Cellvibrionaceae; genus Cellvibrio. Next base: position 20,678 of record DQHS01000116.1, read on the forward strand.
CCAAATATCCTCACAGTTGTGAGAAAAACTTGTCAGTTTTTATCAAATTAATATAAGGTGTGCGCCTAATTTCAGGTAATCTCAGGTGTCTATGATTGAAAGTTGGCTGTTTGTGCTGGCAATGATTGCGGTTCTGCTTATTCCGGGACCAACCAATGCTTTGCTTGCAAGTTCAGCACATCAACATGGCATTGCCAGAACCAGTTTATTTGTGCCTGCCGAGCTGCTTGGCTATTTATATGCTATCAGTTTATGGGCGCTGCTGATTCATCTGACCGTCCCAATCTGGCCGTATTTAAGCCATATTCTGCATGGCCTGAGCGCACTGTATGTGCTGTGGACGGCTTTTCATTTGTGGAAGCATGCGCATCTGGTCAAGCATAATCAGCTCAACCCGTCTATCCGCCCGCATCAGCTGTTTTTTGCCACCTTAAAAAATCCTAAGGCGCTGCTTTTTGCTGCTGGTATTTTACCAACTGAAACCTGGGATAATCCGACCAATTTCTTGATTGTCTATGCGGTGTTCTGTCTGGTGCTGTTGCCAACCGCACTGTTCTGGATGTCTTTTGGTCGCGCGATTTTGTCGGGAGAATCCAAGCAAATAAAAGCCGATCTCTTGTATAAAGGATCGGCCATGTTGCTGGTGCTGTGTGCTTTTCCGGTTATTCTGCGCTTTTTCGCTTAAGCGCTGGCCTGCTTTTTCAGCTTCTGGCGGGCAAAACCAATCACCCCCGGCAAGACACTTAAAATAATGATGCCAAAAATCAGATAGGTAAAATTCTCTTTGACAATTGGCATGTTACCAAACAGATAACCCAGGGTAATAAACGAGCCAATCCAGCAGAAAGCACCCACCACGTTATAGGTCAGAAAGTATTTATAGTTCATGCTTCCGGCACCGGCAACAAAAGGAGCAAAGGTGCGGGCAAAAGGCACAAAACGGGCAAAAATAATGGTTTTACCGCCATGCTTGGCAAAGAATTGCTGGGTGGCAATCAGGTGTTTTTTATTAATAAAGCGCGATTCAATTTCAAATACCCGCGGTCCAATATATTTACCAATATGATAGTTCAGGGTATCGCCGAGGACAGCGGCAATAAACAGTAAGCCGCCCAATAACCACGGGTCCATGGCACCGGTTGAGGCCGCTAAAGCACCGGCCGCAAATAACAGGCTGTCCCCCGGTAAAAAGGGCATCACCACCAGACCGG
>DQHS01000005.1 GCA_003524365.1 Cellvibrio sp.
ATAAATGCATGGTGGAAAAAGGCGGTGGCGGTGTACCGGGTGTTGCCATTGACTGGGCGATCATTTGCAACAATGGAGATTTATGTTCAACCGTAGCAACTGCCGACATCAATGATGCCACAATCGCCCACAAACACAGGGGGAGAAAAATCACCAAAGGTAAGAATACACGCTTTGTGCGGTTGAGCATCATTCCGCCCATGCCGCGCTTACCAACCAGATAAGCAACAAAAAAACCAGCAATGACAAAAAATAACGGCATTCTAAACAGATGCGTAAACCAGCCGACAATATCAATGACTTCTGATTGCTGACGATCTGTTGTCAACCAAAATTGATGTAATGCGGGGCTGTAAGCAAGCATCGCGTGAAAAAATACACCGCCGATCATCGCCAACGCGCGTAAATTATCCAGATAATGCAGGCGCTCCATTTCGGAGGGATCCACCATTTTGTTGACGTGCGAGTGCTCTGTGGAATTCATAATGACCACCTCATGCGGTTAATTGGGAGTTCCCCGATACAACATCGGGTTAACATTTAAGAATTAATAGAAGACTTTCTTACGCGAGCGAAAATACAGGGTGCCGACTAACAGCAGAATAATGGCGAAAACTTCGCACAACAAAACCAGGGTTGCAGTACCAGTCCAAATAAAGTTCTCGTTTAGATTATTGCCCCCAATGGCCGGTGAGCGGGCTAGCAAATATAAGGCGGGGTTTAATAGACAGTTAAGACCAATCATCACCATCAAAAAACTTGCTTCGGTTTCAGTGGCCATAGTCACACTCCAGCAAATACAGTGATTCACTGCAATTAGCATACAGACAAGTAAGGTGAACGCTAAAAGCCCATCAGGTAATGGCGTAAGTAAGATCACGACACTCGTCGCTAACACTAACAGCGTCCATGGGACAAAAAAGAGCACCATATTCGATAAAAACTTTGCCATTGCATAGTCCGCTGGCGACACCGGCAAGCTCATCACAAAAGCAAGAGTCTGCTCTTTTCGCTCGTTAATCATGGTGACGGATAACTGATGGTTACCCATGGCCACCAACATCGTAATGAACATGATGGCGCCCATAAAAAACTGCCACTCGCCCAAGCTGATAATACTCAACGAAAAAATGCCAACACCTACGTAAGTCGCAAGTAATTTTCTGTTTAAATACCAATCTTTATAAACCAGTTGTTTGATAACAGGCATATTAAGCACCGGGCGATTCACTCGCGGATTGCCATCAACAGAACCGCTGTTGCCTTGATGTGCATTGACAGGACTTTCAATTAGCGGGTTCATTTTCTTGCTATCTCCCTCACACTGGCGATAAAAATTTGCTCCAGTGTCATGCGTTCAACCTGCGACACCTGTAGGCCCTGCTCATTGAGTTTGGTGAGCATTGCGTCATCAAAACCTCTAATTTTTATTTCATGCAACGAACCATTGCTTTTTAATTCTGCCACGCCGGGCAAATCCAGCGGATGATTGAGCGTGCCCGAGCACAACACCCTGCGCCAACCTTCGATATAGGTTTCTTTATCCTGACTGGCCAGAGTTTTACCTTTGTGCAAAAAGGTAATCGAATCTGAAAGCTGTTCCACATCCTGGGTGCTGTGCGATGAAAACAAGACACTGCGATTTTCATCGCGCAGGATTTCCGCAAGCTCGCCCAGAACTTCATAACGCGACACAGGATCAAGGCCAGTGGTGGGCTCATCTAAAATTACCAAGCGTGGGCGCCGTGCCAACAGCAAAATCAAACTGGCTTTAACTCGCTGGCCGTGCGAATACCCTTTGGTTTTTTGCTCTGCATTCATATCGAACCGTTTTAACAAATGCTCGGCATAGAGCGGGTCCCAAGACGGAAAAATCGATTGGATAAATTGCATATGCCAACGTAAATTTTCCGCGCCGTACAAGCGCATATCTTCCGCTGCGTAACCAATATTTTCTTTGGCAAATACTTGATGCTCTGGCAAGCGGCAACCCAACACATCCACACTGCCCGAATCCGGCCGAATTAACCCCATAATCAAGCGCAAGGCAGTGGATTTCCCTGCACCGTTCACGCCGACCAACCCCATTATCTGGCCGGTAGGTAATTTCAGATCAAGGTGATCCAGATAAAATTCCGGATAACGCTTGCAAACCTGATTAAATTCGATGGCATTTTGCATGATCGCTGCTCTTATTCAGGTAACTGGTAATCGAATTTTTCAGTACAAGGGAATTCACTTTTTTTATTGGTATGAGTACAGGCATAGGAACCGTCACCGCTAATCCCTTTGAACTTACCCGTACCACCAATAATATCGTTAGTGCCATTCACTTCGCCTTTCTCAGTACCAACACCTGCATACTGAACAAAAATACTGTCGCCATCTTTGTCTTCGAAAGTACAAAACCCTGCACCCTTGTTGATTTCATTACGCGTGAAATTGGCATAGGCGCATGCCACTTTACCCATGTGCAACAGCCCACTACCCGCCTCATTGAACGTCACACCTGTAGCAGTGTAATGACTGTAATCGTCATTGAATTTTATTGGTGTACCGCCTTGAAAAATTGAGTTAATACTGATGCTTCCCGACCTTGGTAAATTTTCCGCACTGAGATTTGCACTAATCCCCACACCCAGAACTGTAAAAGCAGCAACAACAATTCGAAGAAAAATTGGCTTTTTCATATATCCTCCTAAAAAATAATGCATAACACCTAGCTCCCAACCAATGCTTTTTTTACCAGCGCCACAATTTGGCTGTCACTTAACCCCAGCGCATGCCCAGCTTTTATTGCACTGGCGATATGTTTTTCCAACTCAGCGTCAAGAAGACTTTTTTGTATATCCACTACATCGGCAACAAAAGAACCGCGCCCAGCCTGAGTAACTATTACACCTTCCTGCTCCAACTCGGTATATGCACGCTTGACCGTAATCACACTCACCTTGGTGGCAACACTCAGCTCCCGAATCGAAGGCAAGGGATGCCCTGCAGGCCAATCGCCTGCGCGTACTTTTTGTTTGATCTGCTCCATGATTTGCAGATACATGGGCCGACTGTCGTTTTGCGAAAGAAATAATGCTTCGGTCACGCAAACCCCATCTGTATATATACTATATGCACAGTAT
>DQHS01000236.1 GCA_003524365.1 Cellvibrio sp.
AATGGCGATCATAGGCTTCGCGGTACAAGCCCGGTTCATGCTGCAAGGCAAACATAAAGGCCGCCTCAATCGGGATAAAAATAAATACAAAGTCGAGCGCTTTAATGCCATCGAGCTTTTCGTAGTCTTTAATGCTTAAGCTTTTAATATGGCTGCGCAGCGAATTTACGTGGGCGTTGAGATATTGTTTGCGCTCAACTTCATCCTCAGCGCTGCAGAATTTTTCGTAATCGACCAGCGAGCATTTTGCGTCGATCACAATATCCTTGTTTTCCGGCAGATGGATAATCACATCTGGCATCAAGCGCGAGCCATCGTTGCCAGTGAAATTTACCTGGGTGTCGTATTCGCGGCCCTTCTGCAAACCCGATTCTTCCAGCAGTCGCTCCAGCACAACTTCGCCCCAATTGCCCTGGGTTTTACTATTTCCTTTTAATGCTTGCGCGAGATTAACGGCGTCTTCACCGATTTTTTGCGCCTGCTTCTGTAACTCGATCACCTGCCCGGAAAGACGATTGCGATCAGCATTTTCTTTCTCGTACACATCTTCCACTTTTTTGCGGAATTCGGTGAGCTGCAATTTCAACGGATCAAGTGTGTTATCGAGCAGGGTTTTGCTATTCAAACTAAATTGTTGTTGTTTATTCTCAAAGATTTTGTTGGCAATATTTTCAAACTCTTTGGCCAATTCCACTTTGGCATTTTGCAACAGCGCTAATTGCTCAGCGAAGTTTTTGCGCTCTTGCTCCAAGCGCGTCTTTAGTTCGGTGGACTCTTTTGCGAACAGTACGAGTTGTTCATCTTTACGCTGGGTTTGCTGTTGCAGTTCATCAAAGTGACGGGTTTTCTCACGCAGACCCGCCGCTTCTTGCTGCGAAAGTCCTAGTTGCTGCTGTAGCTCAAGCGAGTTTTGTTGGGCAGATTGCAACTGGCTCTTAACGTCCAATAACTGAAGTTTGAGTTGGTTATTATCCTGCTGCAGCGCTGCTTCACGCAGTGCATAGCCGTGCTGTAATTGTTGTTGGGTTACTTCCAGCTCATGGGTTTTGGCGAGCACAGCTTGGTCGAGGCGACGACCAACAATCCAGTACACGATAAGGGCGCCGATAACCAAGCCCGCGAGGGCGGCGGTGAGAGTTAATACGGTTGGATTCACTAAAACACTCCAGAATGTAAAACGCAGCTAGGTTTTATCGGCCACGACCGTTAAAATCGCCGCCATTTTAGCAATATATCGCCGCATTCAGGCCATTGATTTAACTCCTCATCGATTAACTCACCTATGACCAATTCCATCCAGTCCTTTCAGGCTCCACGCATTCTGGTATTCGATTCAGGGGTCGNNACGGCGGTTTGAGTGTCGCCCGCGAGATTCAGCAGCGTTTGCCGCAGAATCCGCTGGTTTACGCCTCGGACAACGCGTTTTTCCCCTACGGCACCAAAGGTGAAGCCGAATTGGTTGCGCGCGTGGATCAGGTAATCAGTGAACTGCTGCTGCGGTACCCGGCCGACATCCTCGTCATCGCTTGCAACACCGCCAGCACCCTTACCCTGCCTCATTTGCGCAGCAAATTGAGCGTGCCGATTGTCGGCGTGGTGCCAGCGATTAAACCAGCGGCGCTTATGAGCAAAACCGGTGTGATTGGCCTGCTCGCCACACCAGCCACTGTAGCCCGCCCTTATACCCATGAATTAATTCGCGAATACGCCACGAATTGCCAAGTGATTTCATTGGGCAGTAGCGAGTTGGTGCAAATCGCCGAACAAAAATTGCGCGGCGAAGTAATCGATACGAATGCGATTAGTAACATTGCGCAGGAATTGATGCGCGCGGATCAGGCAGAAAAAATGGATGTGTTAGTTTTAGCCTGTACCCACTTTCCCCTGTTAAAAGATGAATTAGCGCAACACCTGCCCGCGCAAATAAAATTGATTGATTCGGGTGCAGCCATCGCGCGGCGGGTAGAGTTTTTACTCGCCGATATTGCGGAGCCACCTGCAGGTTACGTACCTGAGCATATTGCAGTATTTACCAAATCCACCGCAGCTGCAGAACAGCTTGCACCTGCGTTAACTGGCTTTGGAATTTACCAACAGGCTTATCTCAATATTTAAAGCAAAGCCAAATAAAATGCCCGAGCATAAAAACGCCCGGGCTTTTCGATTCATTATCCAGCCAAAATAATTTAACCGGCCAGGTCACACAACAAGCCGCAACTCCTGCCCATCGGGTTGCAGATTGCGCAAAATATCCATACTGGTAATCACACCCAGTGCTATTTTATTTTCCGTCACGACCACACGGTGAATATTGTTTTTCACCATCACGGCAGCAACTTCTGCCACAGAGGCCTCTGGCCTTACCGTAATAATTTCGTGCTGCATAATCTGGTGCACCGTGCAGTTATATTCTGCGCGATTACTCCAGTCGCGCAGACTGGCTTCGTCCAAATCAATTTCACAGCTTTCGCGATAGTAATTGCGCAGGGCTTCGCGACGGTTGTCTTCATTCATACTGCTGAATTTGAAAATATCCGACACAGTCACCACGCCAACCAACTCGTGATCCGATGCGATTACCGGAGCACCGGAGATACCGTGCTTAATAAAAAATTCCGCAAGCCGGTGGATAGTCCAGCCTTCATAAGCACTCAACAGGGTTTTGCTCATAATGGTCTGGGCGTTAAGATTATTTTTATGGGTTATCGACATATCAGCTTCCTCTTATCAGGTTCTGCTTCAGGTTTCTTCTGCATTATTCAGGCTCTTCCGCAAGAAAATGGAAATGCTATTTAATTATTGCTGCAGACGATAAATTCGACACGCGATAATCCATAAAACTCGCCAATTGATTAGACTTTTTCTGCATTAAAACAGCAGATTAATTGAAGCTTCTATTAACATTTGACCAATAAAAAAGCCGCTGGACTAATTAATCCAGCGGCTTTTGATTATCCAATTACATCATTACAAATCAGTAATTGGTTTGTACTTGGGCACCAACATACGCATAACGAACCATGCTATCAGATAGGCAGTTGCACATATCGCAAACATGATGGTGTAACCCATCGCAATATTGCCAACCTTTTCGAAATGATCGAACAGTCCACCACCCAGTTTATTGAGTAATACCCCTCCCATACCACCGGCAAAACCACCAATCCCTACCACTGAACCTACTGCTTTTTTAGGAAACATATCGGATACGGTGGTGAATATATTCGCCGACCAAGCCTGGTGAGCAGAGGCGCCAATCGCAATCAGAAGAATGGGAATCCATACTGAAATATAACCTAATGGTTGCGCGAGTAGCACCACCAGAGGTACCAGGGCAATTACCAACATAGCAGTACGACGTGCATTAAATGCATCCATACCTTTTTTGATAAAGTAACTCGGAAAGGCGCCACCGCCAATACTGCCGAACATGGTCAGGGTGTAAATCAGCGCGATAGGCAAGGCAATTTCTGTTTTCTCCATACCGTGCTGGGCACTTAGGTAAAGTGGCAACCAGAAGAGGAAGAACCACCAAACACCATCAGTCATAAACTTGCCAAAAGCAAACGCCCATGTCTGTCTGTAGCCCAAAAGTGCAAACCAAGAGGTTTTCACATCCTCTTCAACGGCCTCAACGGCTTCAACGTCAGAGTTGATATAAGCGCGCTCAGCCTCCCCCAAACGTTTTTGCTCACTGGGCTTGTCGTACCACACCCACCAAAAACCAATCCAGACAAAACCAATAATACCTACAATAATAAATGCCCACTGCCAGCCCCAGATCACACCAATCACCGGCACAGTCAAAGGCGCCAGAATCGCACCCACGTTAGCGCCGGAGTTGAAAATACCGGTAGCAAAGGAACGTTCTTTTTTGGGAAAGTATTCTGCAGTTGCTTTAATGGCAGCCGGGAAATTACCCGCCTCACCAAATGCCAACAGAGCGCGGGCAATCATAAAACCGGCCACAGAATAAGCCGTGATAGCAGCGGCACCATTGACGGTGCCATTGGCCTCATCAATTTCCGCGAAACCCAGCCAACCAAGCAGTGCATAAAAAGCTGCACCCATGTCATAAGCAAAGGCATGGATAGCCGCACCGAGCGACCAAATAGCAATGGCGATAATGTAACCATTTTTAGTGCCGAATTTATCGATAAAACGACCCGCAAAGATCATCGATATCGCATATACAAAGGTAAATAATGCAGTGATGTTTCCGTAGTCGTTATTGTTCCAGCCATAGGTCTGCATGAGTTCAGGGGACAATAAACTTAAAACCTGACGATCGAGATAATTAATAGTGGTGGCGAAAAACAACAGACCGCAAATGGTCCATCTGTAGTTACCAGTAGATTGTTGGTTCATAGGGTCACTTGTTTATAGTTATGGAATACAAAGGGAATCATAGACGCACTTTTGAGTAAAACTAAAAAAGTGACAGCCTAACGAAACACTCACCTGATGTATTGACCTTATTTGCCTGTGTTCTTTTGCCCGTAGGCGGTGCCCTTTGGGCTATTGTTATCCAATCCGTTTGGCAAAACCTGCAAAGTGGTGCAGGAGTAACGCGATGCAATCCGAGCGTTTCTTTATTGTGGGCAGGAAAAGTAGCATGTTTAATCTGGCCAGACAAGCCACGTCGCCCGCTAAATCCTTATGCGACAAAGGCTTATAACCAAAAGCCACCTCCACTTTACAGCGCACAATCAATGGTTCCGGTGCCATAATGCATACCACTTTTGACTGACAACGATTACAAGGCAACTGCAGACGACATCATGGTTGATACCTATTTCGATATAACCCCCTACCTTTCTGCCATCGACAACGGCGAATTGATCATCACTGCCAACAATCGCCTACGCAATCACATGCTGCGTGCTTACGGCCAGCGACAGCTAGACGCGGCTCGCGTTTGGCCCAGCCTGCGTATTTATTCGTTGAGCCAGTGGATCGGATTGAATTGGGAAGTCTTGCAGCGCCGGGCTTATGTACCGGCCGCACAGCGGATTATCAATAATTTGCAACGCCAAACCCTGTGGGAAAAAATTATCGGTGAATCTTCTCTTGCTGCTGCGCTGCTGCAACCAGAACCGCTAGCGCAAGCTGCCGATAGCGCATTGCGCAACCTCGAACTCTGGCAACTCAATGAAGAGCAAGTACGCGCCGCCGAGCCACTGGTTAATATCCAGAGCAATACTTATTGTTGGCTCACTTGGCTGGGCGAATTTCATATGCGCCTGGCGCAATTAGGGTTTATTACGCAGGAGACGGCGAATCAGGTTTTGATTGCAGCTTTTAAAAATAGTGAGCTAGCACAAGAGGCGATTATTCACCTCACCGGTTTTGATGATATCCCACCGCAGCATCAGGATTTGATTAACAGCGCCTGCCACAAATTGCACAACATCAAATTGGATAATCAACAAACACAGTTGATCCGCACCGAAACACAAAATAGTGAAGCGGAAATTCGCGCAGCCGCAC
>DQHS01000297.1 GCA_003524365.1 Cellvibrio sp.
GGCAGCGGCACACATTGGAGCGATACCGACATCTATCGCTTTAACGGTTTACCGCTAGTCACCGCCTATGCCTACGCACCCATGTTCCGCATGCTAAAAGTTAAACGATTTGACTATATGGCGCGCAGCATTCAGGAAGTCAATTATGAATTGGAACATTATGGCAAGCAGGGATTAGCGATCGAAAAAGGTTTGCTAATCCACTACCCACAACCGATTTACTTCTTTGTCAGCAATGATAAAAGTGCCTTGGCAAAGCGCATTCAGCGAGGATTGGAAATGGCGCGGGATGATGGCAGCCTTGATGAATTATTTTTTGCTATCCCTAATTTTCGTCAAGCCTGGGAAGAGCTGCAAAAACTCGACCGACAGGTGATCGAATTAAAGGCACCTGAATGATTATGCCCGTCGTGCTTATGACCCGCATTCGCGGGTATGACGAAATTTATGCTCCTTAGAGTGCATCAAGCGCTTCTTGCAAATTTTTGACTGCCACCACTTCAATTCCCAAATTTTTTTCACGCGGTGCGTTCGCAAAAGGCACAATCGCGCGCTTGAATCCGTGTTTGGCTGCTTCACGTAAACGCTCATGGCCACTGGGCACGGGGCGAATTTCCCCAGATAGACCAACCTCGCCAAACACAATTAAATCCTGCGGCAAAATACGGTCGCGAAAACTGGACACAATCGCCAGCAGCACGGCTAAATCCGCACTGGTTTCCATCACCTTCACGCCACCCACGACGTTCACAAATACATCCTGATCGCCCACCATAATACCGCCATGGCGATGTAAAACTGCCAGTAACATTGCGAGACGATTTTGATCCATTCCCACAGCGACGCGACGCGGATTACCCAAATGGCTATCATCGACCAACGCCTGTATTTCAATTAACAGCGGGCGAGTGCCTTCCCACATCACCATCACGACTGAACCAGACGACGCATCTTCCGCGCGCTGTAAAAAAATCGCCGAGGGATTATTCACTTCGCGCATGCCCTGTTCGGTCATCGCAAATACGCCCAACTCGTTCACTGCACCAAAACGGTTTTTATTGCCGCGCAGGGTGCGGAAGCGGGAATCGTTATCACCCTCTAATAAAATGGAACAGTCAATCATATGCTCCAATACTTTGGGGCCAGCAAGCGAGCCGTCTTTCGTAACATGCCCTACCAAAATTAATACCGTGCCGGTTTGTTTTGCAAAGCGGGTGAGATAAGCCGCGCTTTCGCGCACTTGTGATACTGAACCCGGCGCAGAGGCAATATCCTCCATGTGCATGACTTGAATGGAATCAATCACCATCACTTTAGGTGCGACTTTTTGAGCAATTGTGCAAATGCCTTCTACACTGGTTTCGCTCAGCATTTGCAATTGATCAGTGGGTAACCCTAAACGCTGGGCGCGCATGGCAACTTGCTGGAGCGATTCTTCGCCGGTGATATACAGTGCGGGCATAGTGCGCGCAAGATTGCATAGTGTTTGCAGCAAAAGCGTTGATTTTCCCGCACCTGGATTACCGCCAATTAGCACCACCGATCCGGGAACAAAACCGCCACCGAGTACGCGATCAAATTCCCCTGCGCCGCTACTAAACCGCGGCACGTCATTGAGTGAAATATCAGCGAGTGTTTGAATTTTGCTGCCGGATGCACCACCCGCATAACCTTCAAATTTTGCCGAGCGATTTGCAGGCGTTGGGCCTAACCGCACTTCACTTAAACTATTCCACACACCGCACTCAGTGCACTGCCCTTGCCATTTTTTATAATCGGCGCCGCAGTCGTTACACACAAATGCATTTTTGGTTTTTGTAGACATTAACGTTTTTCACTCGTCAATTTAAGATAAGCACCCAAGCCTACCAACAAGGCAACTGCGGCAAACAACATAAATACCGCAGAATTTAAATGAGTGGCATCACCCAGAAGGGATTTAAACATCAGCAACAGCGATTCAATCGATACCGCAATCACAATCGCCGACATAAAGCGCGCGATGGTACGGCGCGTTGAACCTGCGTGATGAATATCTTTGTGTAGCAACACCTCTTCTTCGAGAATTGTTTTGCCGAGATCGAAAATCGCCAGACCCAGAGTGATTAAAATGACCGATTGGAATGCCTGGGTCGCGGTATTGGTGTGCTCATGAATCATATCGTAGAGTGATTGCCCTGCCGAAAATAATAAGAGCGCAGAGACGGCGACCAACATGAAGCCAATGATGCCATAGATCACCTGAAAAACCGGATGCACTATCCGGCGCAAACTATCGCCATTTAAAAACGTAATCAATTTTTCCAAATTAAAATTAATGACCAAATAACGCGTTGCATCGCTGGGATCAATAAACCGTTGCACCGCCGAAATCGCTAATTGATGCGTGGCACTGGAAAGATAGGGTTGAGTTACGGTGACCGCTGCCGTGTTCTCACTCGCGCGAGTGTAGTACACACGATTACTACGATCTGAACCAAAACCCGGCTCGCGGCGTTTGGGATCGGGTACTGTGGGTGATGCCGCCGACTCAGTTGTCTGCACACCTTTATCATCAAGACAGTAAAGTAACTCAACAAAGGGATAGGATAAATGCAAACGTTTGACCACATCATTGAGTTGCTCGTGCGAGGTATCCATCTTATTGGGCGACAGTGACGTCACAATGGATTCCAGCAAGCGCTCGATTTGGGGTTGGTATTCATCGTATTTTTTGAGCAGGTATAAATAATTGCGTGGGGTCATGCTGACAACTCTGAGCTGGTTAATAATAATTCACACGTGTGGCGACGAATAGCTGGCGGCATAATCCCGAAAAACCCCCATTAACACAACAATGGAGTGAGAATTTTGCGCACTTAATTTATCAAGCAGTTATTGCGCCATGAGGCTGTGAAGTGACTTCAACTCTAAAAAAATAAACCCCGGATTTACCGGGGTTTATTTGATGAAAACGCTGCTATTAATTCGCAGGCAATTCAATATTGCCAGATGCCCCACCACCCACTGCAACTCCGCCGTTATTCAACACAAAAGTCACGACTTGGGTTTGCAGCTCAGCAGTGACTTGAGGTGCTCCACCCTCTGGCCGCAACAGTGAAGCATGTCCACCAGCAGTGTGCTTCACGTAACCGCGCCCTAACTGGGTGCTACCCAAGCCCAATTGCGTCGTATTAAGCAATGACGCCATCGCTTGCGTACCCATGAGGGGAGCATTGTTAGCGCCGTTGGGTATCACTGCGTCACCATTGATTTGTTGCACCAGAACCGGCACACCCAAGGCCGCCAGAGTTTGCATATAGTTCACCGGATCACCCGCATCCATCGCACTCTGCGCTGCGTAAAGAAAGCGCTCGTAGTTGCTAGTGCCTACGCTTACACCGCTGGCTGCCAAGCCACCATTAATGACCGGCGCAAAGGTTGCAGAGTTCACCAGAACTTGTGCCACTTGTGTCCCGGCCGCACTGGTAATAATTCCACGAATCGGATTGAGGTTAGAGGGGAGCCCTACCTGCGCATCATTGGCGATAGCTATTTGATTCACTGTAGTAAACACGCTGCCCAAAATTCCGCCGAGTGATACACCAACAACATAAACGCGATTCAGATCCAAACCGGTAGTGACCGACTTGAGCATCTCGGTATTTACACCGCTGAGGCTGGCATTGAGGTTGAGTAAATCCATCACCGCCTGACGGTTGTTGTCGCGGGTATTGGTTAAATAACCGAGGTTAATAAACTGCGCGCCTGAACCATCGGTAGTGCCGGGAGCATCAAAGTTCATTGGCGCTGGTGCACCGCCCGAGCCAGCGACATTGAAGTGGCGTTCATGCGGAGCATTTGCGCCGTAAAGCGCAGCAAACGGAATCGACTTACTTTTTTCAACATTCAACACATTAACCAATGCGCTGTTAGCAGGAACGCCGTGCACCGGCAGATCAATCGCGACTGTGGCGATACAGCGACTCGCCAGCGTATGGCCGAGCGCCAATACCGACGCACGATCACTAGTAATGCCATGCACATAGATCACCGTTGGGTAGCCGGTTGCAGCGTATATCTGGCCGCAGTTAGCTACGCCTGCATAACCGGGCACCCAGTTATCTTGCGGCAAGGTGACTTGCAAAGGCACAGATTCATCGCCGGTTTTTGCAGCAAAGGGATAGCGATAAGTGACGTTATAGCTGCCGTCCACATCGGTGGGCACTGTCACCCCCAAAGCACCGGCGAGTGTAAGATCCGGCTTCCAACTGCGTTTTAAATATTCGCCAAATGGCAAGCCCGCAGCGGCGGTTTGGTAGTAAGGCAGCTTGATATAACCGGTATAAAGTTTACCGACATTGGCCGCGAGCGCAGGACTAAAGGTATTGAAATCAATACCGGTAAGACCAGAAACACCCAGGTCGCGCTTTTTCGGGGTGGATAGCAGCCCTGCAGAATCCAGACCCATTGCATTGGCAACTGCTGTGGCCGGCGCAACTCCCGCTGTGATTTGGGTACTGGCAACCGCCGCGCGAGGCGATGCCATAGCGACCAAACCGGTCACCGGATCGGTCGTGGTGAAGGTGTAAGTAAGCACCAACTTTTCTTTCGCCGCCGCTGCCGTCAACTGACCACCGCTCACTGCAGCTAAAAATCCACTGGCAAGCGTTTCCCAGCCAACAATCGCATTACGTACCGGTATCAAACCGCCCAGCGTGTCGTAACTGGTATCGCGCAGGGCATTGTAGGTCCAGGAACGGGTCAAGCTGGCGCCACTGGCATTTTTCACATCATCAGTGATGAATACCAAATACTTACTTTTAGATTTGAGCGGCTTGGTGGGACGAATACGGATCACATTATTCGTGCCACCATCCTGTGAAACCACCACCACATCATAATTGGCTGGACCAACCACACCGACAATATTGGCGGGATTCAACGCATCCTTACCACCGGTATTCAACTCGATTAAAAAGACACTTTTGGAGGCAAGTGCTGTAGCAGGATTAACACTGTCGCTAATCAAAATATCGAAAAAAGCAGAAGTAGAAAAACCATCCAACTGATTCATGGTTGCACGTACAGGGTCAGTCGCAACACCCAAATTGGCAGTACCATCAATCTGGCTAGGCGGCGTGTTCGCAGGGGCTGCAAAAATAATGTCGGTATTAAAGGGGATATCCGAAATAACCGGATCAAAGCGCGGGTGAGTCCCTACCGAGTAGATATCCGGGCCAGAGGGTTCTGGCGCCTTCTCTGTGCCACTGCCACCGCCGCAGCCATGCAAGGCCAACAATGAAGCCGCAAGGGCAGATAGCAGGAGCTGGTTCGATTTATTTTTCATGATGACTTCCTGAGCAGACGTTATGGGAATTATGTAGAAAGTGTAGCCAGATTTTGCCAAGGTGCGAATTTGTAAGATGCAGATGTGTACTGCTTAACAGGAAGTCGAGTAGACCAACGGAACCACCCCGTCAGCCCCTCACAGAACCGT
>DQHS01000327.1 GCA_003524365.1 Cellvibrio sp.
TGTTCGGCGCCGTTAAACGTATATCCAAATCCACACCCGAAGATGCCGTTAGACGAAGTTCAGGCGCACCGGTAAAAGGATTGGTAGTGCTTTGCGCACGAATCCCCAGGGATTGCAAATTCGCGTTGCCATTAATGCGCTCTGCGAGGTAATCATTAAATTCAGATTCACTCACGTTGGGATCAGGTACAACCGGTAAGAAAGCCGGTGTTGGTATGGCACCATCATCTTCCAGCAATGATTCCCCGTTGATTGATAATTGTAAGGGCCATGCAAAATCTGCAGGCACAATATTAATATCGGTAATTGTTGCCGTTGTATATGCATTAGCGGTCACACCTGGCAATGCGCTAATTTGAGCTGCAGTTTGTGCGGCAGATGCACCGGAAGCAGTAAAAAGTGTTTTGGCAGAAATAGAACCAGTAACGGGATCGGTAATCGTAAAATTTAATTGCTCTGCCAAATAACCATTCGGCTGTTTTACACTTAAATTATTTGGTAATACTACTGGACTACGCCCATCTGGCAAGCCAAGACGGCTACCACTCCCAACAATACGGGTTTCACCAATATCTGTTCCAAAAACATTATTCGTTATGCCTGGAACAAACGTTTGATTGCGCAGCGGAGGATTTAAATGTTTGGGGTTGGCCGGATCAGTGTTATCCAACACGTCGTAACTGGTTTCAGAGGTAAAGCGGATAATAATAGGCGGCGACAATTCACCCGGTGTTGAAAACGCCGGTAATTTATTGCCACTTTTATCCACCAGACTTAAGACTTCACCACTGCTAATAAGCCCATTGCCAGAATTACCCGTGTTAGTTGCCGTGCGAATAGGCACTGCAAATGCCAAATCTTCCGGGCGCTGCAGCATAGAGGCAATATCACCCGCACCATTGCGCGTTGGCTGCAAAGTAAATGAATCGCCCCCTTGAAAGGAACCGCTGGTCAAATTAACGCTAATTCCATCGAAGGTGATGCTATTTGGGTAAGCACCCGACAAAGTACCTTGACTAACTACTTGATTATCAGAAAGACGAGTAATTAAATAATTACTCCCGCCAGGAATAATATCAAATTGATAATCACTGGTGGTTAGCTTATCGGTATCGGTAATACTGACGTCAATAACCCTGTCGTAAGGCTGCGCATTATTTCCGTCGTGCTTTACCCGGCTAGCGGTTAACAACGGATCATTAATATCGCGAAATATTTTCTGACCGTAATCGCCATCCAAATCTATACCCTGCTGTTGCTGGGTATTAAATTGATCGGCCATCGCCAACGCGATGCGGCCTAATTCGTTCATTGATGGAGCTAATACTTCATTGCGAAAACTTAATAACCCTCCAATTTGGCCACCCGATATCTGGCCGGAAACATCGGCAACAGAGTTATTGCCTTTTAACTGAATTTTGCCGTCATTAGTTACACTGAACGTACTAACTTGTGTGCCTATTACTAGTGGTTGGCCGTTGCCGATAAAAATATTTACATCACCATCACCTTGGGTGACGACCTGCAGGGATATTAGTTCGGATAATTGACGCAGTGCTTCATCGCGTTTATCCATCAAATCATTCGGCTCATTGCCATTGCCCGAAGCACGCAACTCACCAATAGACTGATTCAGTGATGCGACCGAACTCGCCAATGAGTTCATCTGCGCAATAACAGTTCTAACTTCACTGTTCACACTTTTTTCAATTTCACTCATTCGTTGATGCAAATTATTAAACCGATTACTCAGGCTTTGTGCTTCAGTAACGATTAATTGACGCCCAGGTGTTGAGGCTGGATCATTAGCGCCATTTTGCAAGGAGGCAAAAAAAGTCTGTAATGCTCCGGACAACCCGGTGCTGACATCGGCAAATAATTTGTCTACCTTCCCGATATTGGTATTGTATTTATTCAGTTGATTGAAAGTCGATGTATCGGACCGCAGCTGCGTCGTAACAAACTCATTGACGACACGTTCAATGGAAGTAGTTGTAACACCGGAACCAATAAAGCCAGCACCACCCATATTTTGTTCGGGGCGGGTAGCGTAGTTAACTTCCTGGCGCGAATAACCAGCCGTATTCGCATTGGAGATATTATGCCCGGCAGTGCGCAGTGCATTTTGGCTGGCCTGCAAACCAGAAATGGCATTAGAGAGAAGGCCTGACATACGCTTACTCCACTAACTGGCGACGGACGTTCGTCGCAACTGAGAGAACAGATTGGACATTGGATCTCAAATCCTCGATAGGATTTAAAGCCCCTATTGATTTGATCACATCGTTATTTAGCAACTGTTTAATTTTTTGGGCGTACTCAGGATCAGTCGCATAGCCTGCCGACTGCAATGCCTCAGCATAAGCGGCTGAGTCACCGCCCTTTTGCAACACTTGTTCGTAACGCGAATTATTTTTCATCAGCCGTACGTAGTCAGAAAAACTGTCTGCGTAATCGGTGTATTTGCGGAAATCGGCTTTTTCACTCGCAGTAATACCATCGCGATATTCCAGTGTAGAAACGTTAACTTTATCGCCCTGCCACTGGCTGCCTGCTTTAATATTAAACAGGTTAAAACTATTCTCGCCTTGTTTATCGTGAATTACGTGCTTACCCCAACCGGTTTCCAAGGCAACCTGAGCGATTAATACGTCGGGGTTAATATTCAATTCGGCTGCCGCTTTTTCAGCGTGAGGTTTTAACATCATCACGAAGTTTTCTTGCGTGCTGCTAATGCTAGCTTTTTGTCCGCTGCGGGAGTGAGCTACCTGCGGCTTGTTCGCAAACGCTGGTAGGATTCCATAGGGTATCGATGGTTGGACTTTCTCTTCTGCTTCACCCTCAAAAAAAACTGTCTGTAACTGGGAGTTATCACTCATACGAATGAAATCGTTGATCCAATTATCAAGATCATCCGCAGTTGGCACTTCAGCGGTAGAGCTGGCAGATTTTCGATACTCGACGGCTTGATCAAGCATTCCATCCATATTTTGTGCAGATGATTCCGACGCAGCGGATTCGGGCTTCATGCCAGCGCCATAGTTTTGCAACATTTGTTTATAAAAATGATCGGCCAAACCGATTCCACTGCCACTGGTCAAATTGAGTACCATTTGCTGGTCAAGCATATCGCGATGAAAATGGGTTGCCTGGCTATCAAAATAATTGCCTTCACTAAAAGCTTCATTCGCCTGACGCATGGTTTTCAGCATTTGCTGCACGAACATAGCTTCAAATTTTTTGGCAACTTCTTTTAGCGCTTGCGGATCTTTGTCGCGCCCCATGGCTTTGATCGAATTCAATGAATTAGGGTCAAAATACGAGTCCTTTACTTGGGACACGCCGGTGCTGGCATCAATAGGTAACATTTAAATCACCACCAATTCTGCTTTGAGTGCACCGGATTGTTTCAGTGCCTCCAAAATTGCCATCAAGTCACTTGGAGAAGCCCCAACATTATTAACAGATCTCACGATGTCATCCAGATTGGCGCCGGGAGCAAATTTAAACATCGGATTATTTTCTTCTTGTGCTTGCACATTGCTGCTAGGTACGACAACTGTTTGCCCTCCCGCAAGTGCATTGGGTTGGCTCACTGTTAAACTTTCGGCAACCGATACAGTAAGGCTTCCATGAGTCACTGCCACAGGCGACACGCGTACATTTTTGCCCACTACAATAGTACCGGTGCGGGAATTGATAATGACTTTGGCAACCTCCTCGCCCATAGTGACCTGAAGATTTTCCAACATCGAAATAAAATCTACGCGCTGTGCCGGGTTCACCGGTGAGCTGACCATAATGGAAACCGCATCCAGTGGGCGCGCAACATCTGGACCCAGCATGGCATTGATACTTTTCGCTAGCGCATTAGCGGTGGTGAAATCAGCGCGGTGCAAATTGAAAACAATCGGTTGGCCGCCAGCGAAATTAGTTTCTACGGTACGTTCAACAATCGCACCGCTGGGAATGCGTCCGGCACTGGGAATATTAACGGTAATTTTAGATCCGTCATTTCCTGAAGCACTCAAACCACCTACAATTAAATTTCCCTGCGCAACCGCATAAACTTTTCCATCGAGACCCTTAAGCGGTGCCATTAACAAACTGCCACCACGCAAACTTTTTGCGTTACTAATAGATGAAACAGTGATATCAATTGTCTGACCTGGTTTTGCAAATGCGGGCAATTCAGCCTGTATCATCACGGCTGCGACATTTTTCATTTGCATACGCGCACCTTCCGGTACGGTAATGCCGAATTGTTTGAGCATGCTATTAAATGATTGTGTAGTAAAAGGAGATTGCGTAGTTTGGTCGCCAGTACCATCCAACCCCACCACTAAACCATAACCCACCAATTGGTTGGCACGCACACCGGCAACACTGGCGATATCTTTGATGCGCTCGGCCTGGGCGACACTGCTCAATACCAGAGCCACACCAAACATTAGCCACGAAAATTTACGCATAAAAACACCTCAGGTTAAAAAACTACATTTCTATGAAATTACAACGGCCATAAATCGCTATTGAAGAAACGCGATAACCACCCCATGGATTGGGAATTGGCCAATTCACCCGTGCCACTATAAGAAATTTTTGCATTCGCTAAACGGGTTGAAACTATAGTGTTATCCGGCGCAATATCATCTGGACGCACCATACCGCTAATGCGGATAAATTCGTCGCCACGATTAAGGGTGATCCATTTTTCGCCGCGCACAATCAAATTTCCATTCGGCAAAATTTCTGCAACAGTAACAGTGATGTTGCCTTGCAAACTGTTACTTTGGTCTGCGTCGGAGCTGCCATCAAACGTGCGGTCCTGCTCCAGTGTTGTGGTTAATTCATTGCCTTTAATGGTGGGATTGACACCCAACAAAGGTCCGGCATTAAAGTTAACACCACTTTTTTTACCTGTTGCCACGCCGGATGATTTTCTCGATACGGTGCGCTCACTCAGGGTGACCGTAATGACATCGCCCACAAAATGTGCTTTTCGATCATCAAATAAATTCAACCCATAGGCGGCCTGATAAAGCGAACCTTCTGTGCGTTGCGGCATTGGCATATTAGCGGCAATGGTCGGCGCATAAGCGGGGTCATCTGGCATGGGTTTTTTGTTTGTAAAACAACCAGCAAGATTGGTAGCAACTAAAACCACAATCAGTTTTAGTACGAGTGTTTTACGAAAAAAAAGAGTGCACATAATCAAATCACTCAATTAAAGATTTTGGGTAATGTATTGCAACATTTGATCGGCAGTAGAGACCACTTTGGAATTCATTTCATAAGCACGCTGGGTGGTAATCATATTCACCATTTCTTCTACGATATCCACATTGGAATTTTCCAGCATGCCCTGTTTTATTACACCTAAACCGTTTTCACCGGGTGTACCTTGTACGGGGTTGCCACTTGCTACCGTTTCAACAAATAAATTGCCGCCAATCGGTTGCAAACCTGAGTGGTTGATAAAGTCAACCAGGGTAATATCGCCCAATTGCTGCGGCTCAACCTGCCCAGGGGTATAGGCATTCACCGTACCGTTAGTGCCAATGGTAATTTTGTTAGCACCTT
>DQHS01000252.1 GCA_003524365.1 Cellvibrio sp.
CCCTAAAGGCTCCTTGTGCTACTAAAACAACAATCAGGATCTGTTATGCAACCGATTGGCGGTGGTGCCCGTAACGGCATACTTTCTCTTACGATTAAAGACAAAGCAGTACTTTATGCGGCCTACATGCCCTTTGTAAAAAACGGCGGCATGTTTATTCCNNGTTACCCAAACCACTTTGCCGGCAAAGTGGTTTGGGTAACGCCAAAAGGCGCACAGGGCAATCGCGCGGCGGGTATCGGCGTGCAGTTTAGCGATCAGGACAACACCGCCATCAACAAAATAGAAACCTATTTGGCTGGTATGCTCAACTCTGACAAGCCCACACATACCATGTAAAATCGCGCTCACTGAGTTTCCACAAAGCCAGGTCATGCCTGGCTTTGTTGTTTTTGTATCCTGTTTCTGCCTAATGTTATTGGATGTCCCCATGTTGATCGACTCCCACTGCCATCTTGACCGCATCAAGCTCGACCCTTACAACGGCGACTTGAGTGCTGCCATCGCCGCTGCCCATGAGCGCGGCATCCAGCAAATGTTGTGTATCGGCATTAGTCTGGAAAATATCCAAACGGTAATTGATATCGCGCAGGCGCACCCGCGGGTGGTTGCCTCTGTTGGCGTTCATCCATGCGATGTGAAAGAGGGCGCTGCAACCGCTGAGCAATTAATCAATTGGGCATTGCAACCCAAAGTTGTCGCGCTGGGTGAAACCGGTTTGGATCACCACTACGAAACCGAAAGTAAAGATATCCAACACGAAAGTTTTGCATTGCATTTAAGCGTCGGTAAACAAATCGGCTTGCCTGTAGTTGTGCATACCCGCGAAGCCAAGGCCGATACGCTTGCGTTGATTAAAGAGCATGGCAGCCTTGAGCACAGCGGCGTGCTGCATTGTTTTACTGAAGACTGGAATATGGCGAAAGCGGCCCTGGAGTTGAATTACTATATTTCCATTTCCGGTATCGTCACCTTCAAAACCGCCGAGCAAATCCGCGATGTGGTGCGCAATATGCCAATTGATCGGTTGTTGGTGGAAACAGATTCGCCGTATCTCGCGCCAATTCCTTATCGTGGCAAACCCAACGAACCAAAGTACGTACGCGAAGTTGCGCAGTTTGTCGCGGACGTGCGCGGAATCCCGTTGGAAGAGCTTGCTGAAAAAACCACCGAAAATTTTTATCGTTTATTTAACAAAGCAAAACAATATCTCCCAACCTAAACGTAGGGGTGCCGCTTGCTGCGCCCAAAACAATCCAACCCGTAGGGGCGCCGCTTGCTACGCCCAAAAATAAAATCCAACCGTAGGGGCGCTGCTTGCCGCGCCCTATAAAATTAAACAGAGCAGGGCGCAGCAAGCAGCGCCCCTACAAGTAAGGTCTTACCATGAACGCCCAACAAATTAAAATCATGCTCGAACTGCAAGATGCCATGAACACCAAAGTCAATGCAAATTGGCAGCAACAAGGCTACGAATGGTATCGCGCCATCTGGGTTGAATGCGCGGAGTTGCTGGATCACTACGGTTGGAAATGGTGGAAAAAACAATCACCCGATACCGAACAAGTTGCACTCGAATTAATCGATATCTGGCATTTTGGTTTAAGCATCCAATTGCAATCAGGCGCTTCGCTGAATGACATTATTGCGAAGATCGAAAAAGAATTGGTAATTGCTACAGACGAAAAAGACTTCCGTTTGGATTTGGAAAAATTCGCCGCTGCAACTTTGGGAGATCGCCAATTCCATCTCGGTTTGTTTGCGCGCTTAATGGCAGGTATCGATATGAGTTTCGAACAACTCTATCGCGGTTATGTCGGTAAAAATGTACTGAATTTTTTCCGTCAGGATAATGGCTATAAAGACGGCAGCTACCGCAAACACTGGCACGATGGCCGCGAAGATAATGAGCATTTGGTGGAGGCAGTGCAAAGTCTGGATACCACAAAACCAGAATTTAAGGATGAGTTGTATCAGGCGTTGGTAGGGCGCTACAGCCTAACCTGATATGTGCGCTGTCGCACCGATGAAACTCCACGTATTTTATATCGTATTCCACGTTTTTCGACATCGAGGTTTGGATGAAAACACGTCAAGTAGATATAGCTATTATTGGTGCGGGTACTGCCGGGTTAAGTGCCTATCGCGAAGCCAGAAAATATACTGATAATCTTGTACTTATAGAGGCCGGCAGCCACGGGACAACCTGCGCACGCGTAGGTTGTATGCCCAGTAAATTACTGATTGCTGCGGCAGATCATGCACATCACGCCAAACATAATGGCGTGTTCGGGGTGGATTATCAGCCACCGGTTATTGATGGTGCTGCAGTGTTAAAACGCGTTCGTGATGAGCGCGATAGATTTGTCAGTTTTGTTATCGATTCTGTTAATGAATTTCCCGTCGAACACAAACTCCACGCCCGCGCAAAATTTATCTCACAACACGATCTAGAGTTGACTGACGATAGCGGCGCTACATCTCACATACACGCTAATCGAATCGTAATCGCAACGGGTTCATCACCGGCGGTTCCCGATTTTTTCCGCGATGCGGGAAACCGCGTGTTAACCAGTGATAATTTATTTGAACTGGATAATCTGCCCAAGTCTATTGCCGTTTTTGGTCCTGGTATTATCGGGCTTGAGTTGGGGCAGGCGTTGAGTCGGTTAGGTGTACGTGTTGCTGTCTTCGGTAAAAATGGTGAAATTTCTGCCATCAAAGATCCCGTTATTTGCCGCTATGCAGATGCTGAATTTAATAAAGAGTTTTATCTGGATCTGAGCGCAGAGACGGAAAAAGTGTATGCAGAAAATGACGCTGTTGTTATTCAATATCGTCACCGCGAGCAAGGCTTAATCGAAGAGCGATTTGATTATGTGCTTGCCGCAACGGGGCGGAGGCCGAATTTAAGTGGATTGAATTTAGAGGCTGCCGATTTGGAGTTGGATCACAAAGGAATTCCGTTTCATAATCGCTACACCGGACAATGTGGCGCTACCTCCATTTTTATTGCGGGCGATAGCACGAATGATATTCCACTGCTTCACGAAGCCGCTGATGAAGGCCGCATCGCAGGGCGCAATGCAGGGCAATCATTAGCAAGCCTCGATAATGTTCTCGCCGGTTTACGGCGCACACCGATCAGTGTGGTATTTACCGACCCACAAATTGCCCGTGTGGGCCAGAGCTTGGAAGAAATTAGAAGAAATTGTATTAACTGTTACGCCATTGGCGAAGTTAGCTTTGAAGACCAGGGGCGGGCGCGGGTCATCAACAAAAATCGTGGTTTGTTGCGAGTTTATGGTGAGCAAGGCTCGGGGCTTTTGCTGGGTGCCGAAATGTTTGGTCCTGCGGCTGAGCACATTGCGCATCAGTTGGCGTGGGTTATCCAATTGCGCTTAACGGTAACGCAGATCCTTGATTTACCTTTTTATCATCCCGTGATTGAAGAGGGTGTCCGTACTGCGTTGCGCGATTTGCATCATAAGTTGCACCAAGGGGCACAAATGCCTGTTTCTTGTCTCGATTGTGGGCCGGGAGCTTAGTTGCTCCCGTTAGTTCACCACTCCTGCTGTAAAACTCTCGCTCAACTCGCGACCAACGCGGCGTTAATCCCCGGTAAAATTTGCGAGCCTTTCTCATTCATACGCATTAACAGGGTGAATTTTTTGCCCAAATGCCTATAATGCCCTCCCGTCTTAGCAGTAAACCCTGGCACACAATGCCGAACTTTCGTTTCCTATCCAATATCACCCGAATAAATGGAGTCTCATCGTGAAAGCACCCGTAAGAGTTACCGTCACTGGCGCCGCTGGCCAAATCAGCTATTCCCTGTTGTTCCGCATTGCCGCTGGCGATATGTTGGGTAAAGATCAACCAGTAATCCTGCAATTGCTGGAAATTACCCCTGCGTTGAAAGCACTGCAAGGTGTAGCGATGGAATTGGATGACTGTGCATTCCCACTGTTGGCTGGCATTGTGACCACTGATGACCCGACTGTTGCATTCAAAGACACCGACTATGCCCTCTTGGTAGGTGCTCGTCCACGTGGCCCAGGCATGGAGCGTAAAGACCTGTTGGCTGCTAACGCTGCTATCTTCTCTGTACAAGGTAAAGCGATTGATGACCACGCGTCACGCAACATCAAAGTATTGGTAGTAGGCAACCCTGCTAACACCAATTCTCTGATCGCCCAGCGCAACGCGCCAAACATCAACCCACGTCAATTCACTGCGATGACTCGTTTGGATCACAACCGTGCTCTGTCTCAGTTGGCGACCAAAACTGGTACCAGCATCAATAACATCACCAAGGCGCTGATCTGGGGTAACCATTCATCTACCCAATATCCAGACCTGCACAACACCTTGGTTGATGGTAAGCCAGCATTGAGCTTGATCGATCAAGCTTGGTACGAAGCAGATTACATCCCAACCGTGCAACAACGCGGTGCTGCAATCATTGCTGCACGCGGTGCTTCTTCTGCTGCATCTGCTGCGAATGCGGCAATAAACCACATCCGCGATTGGGCTTTGGGTACTCCAGCGAACGATTGGGTGAGCATGGGTGTATACAGCGATGGTTCTTACGGCATCGAAAAAGGCCTGATCTACTCTTTCCCATGCGTGTGCAAAAACGGTGATTGGGAAATCGTACAAGGTTTGGAAATCAACGAATTCTCTCGTGCGCGTATGCAAGCGACTGAAAAAGAATTGCAAGAAGAGCGCGATGCAGTAAAAGAATTGCTGCCTGCGTAATTAGCAGTTAGTAGATAAAAAAATGCCGCTGCTTTGTGAAAAGCAGCGGCATTTTTTATGGTCGTCTAATCATGTTTTACGGGATTAAATTTGCTTGAATTCCATCCATGCAGATTTGCTGGTACCTGCTGGCAAGTGCCATTTTTCGCTCAGCACTGCTCCACGCTCTACACAAATATAAAACTGCTCTTGACCTTCGCCAATATCCGCAATTTTTGCAGCAGCTTCACTGCCTGGGTTCCACACCACAACGCTCGGACAATTGCTGTGGGTGATTTCGATGCTGGGTGAACCGCTGATGCTGACAGTGTTTTCGATTGAGTGATAAACACGATCTACCGGTCCCGGAAAATCCACATCGCCCGATTGGTGTTTTTCCGCATGACCTTCAAGATTATCGAGATACTTTCTTTCCGCTAATCCCAGTACGCGCACGTCTTTCAATGAACTGATGCGGTGGTAATTGTGCATCGCCCAGCTGCAATCAAAATCTTCGGTATCGGTATTGTTGATAGTGAGTTCAAGTTTTGCGTTATTGCCCAGAGTCATGCGCAATTCGGCGGAAAAATCGAATGGAAAAAGTTCGTTGGCATCGCTTAAAAATAAAAATTCCAATTCTACACTGCCGTCGCTCAGTAAATGCGCTTCACCTAATTCCCAAAAATTATTGCGTGCAAAACCGTGCTTGGGTTTGGTGGGGTCTATTTGGTTGACGCCAAACCAAGGCAGGCATAGGGGGACGCCACCGCGTAGAGCGGTACCTGCGGAAAAATCGCAATTGGGGCTTAGCCAAAGCAATGGATCTCCGCTGGTGGTTTTAAACTCCAATAGATGCGCGCCTTGCAGTGAAATGACCGCGCTGCACAGTTCAGTTTCTACCACCAATAAGGGCAGGCCGGTACCGGGTGCACTGGGATACTGTTCTTTGCTGGTGGTGAGGCGTAAGAAGCCAGATTTTGCCACCAGTTGTTCGAGGTGGAGTTTGCTTTCAGCATCGGGGGTGTTGATGTGCATATTGGCTTCCATTTATGGGACTACTGGGCTGGATTCTATAGAAAAGCGCGCCAGCTAACAGCCAAATTTTTTGGTTTTGTGGGCTTTAAAACAGTATGATGCGCGCCTTTTCGACAATTTTGATTTTTTCCGTGCAAGTCCCGGATATTAGCTAGAGCAGGTATTTGAGTGAGTGAGAAGTCGGTAGTGAGCAAGGTGCCTTTTGTTATCGGTCAGCGCTGGATTAGCGAGTCAGAAGCGGAATTGGGGTTGGGTATAGTGTTGGATGTGGCAAATCGCCGTCTAACCCTGAGTTTCCCGGCGGCAGGCGAGCGCCGCACCTATGCGATGGATAACGCACCGGTTAGCCGTGTGAAGTACGAGGTGGGCGAAAAGGTTCGCCATCAGAATGGAACCAAAATCCAGATCACCAGCATTGTTGAGCAGGCTGGTTGTGTGATGTATGTGGGGCTCACCAAAGAAAACGAAGAGCTTGCGATTCCCGAGTTTGAGCTGGATAGCTTTGTACAATTCAGTACGCCGCGCGACCGTTTGTTTGCGGGTCAAATTGATAAGCACAGCCATTTCACGCTGCGCTACCAGACACTTCACTATCAAAATCAACACCGTCAATCATCCATGTTTGGTTTAGCTGGGCCGCGCGTGCAGTTATTACCGCACCAGTTATATATCGCCAGCGAAGTTTCCCAACGCCACGCGCCGCGTGTGTTGTTAGCCGACGAAGTGGGCTTGGGTAAAACCATCGAAGCCGGTTTAATTTTGCATCAACAATTAATGAGCGGGCGAGTAGGGCGCGCGTTGATTGTGGTGCCCGCCAGTTTGCAACATCAATGGCTGGTTGAAATGCTGCGCCGATTTAATCTGGCGTTTACCTTGCTCGATGAAGCGCGTTGCAATGCCTTGGTGGGTTTGGACAGCCTTGAAGAGTCAGTCGATTATGTCGATGACTTTGAGGATGATGATTTTAAAGGTGATGACAAAGAAGACTTTGCGCAAGCAGCGGATATCAGTAATCCCTTTGAAACTGCGCAGTTGGTAATTTGCTCACTGGATTTTCTCACCAAAAATAATTATCGCTACGAGCAAGCTGTTGCGGCGGAGTGGGATTTATTATTGGTGGATGAGGCGCACCATTTGCAATGGAGCGAAAAGAAACCGAGCAAGGCTTATACCTGCATCGAAGGATTGGCGAAAAAATCCAAAGGGTTACTATTGTTAACCGCGACTCCAGAACAGTTAGGTGTTGAAAGCCATTTTGCACGCTTGCGTTTGCTTGATCCGGATCGCTATTACGATTTGGAAAAGTTTGTTGCTGAACAAAAAGCTTATCAACCTTTAAATGGTTTGGTGCAAGAGTTATTGCAAGACCACAGCAATGACACCGGAAGAATTTCTGCGTCATTGGTTAAATCCTTAAGTGCCTATTTACCTTCTGAAACCATTAAAGAATTGCAGGTTCAGGCGGAAACCCAAAGCTTGGGTGAGGCGATAGATACTGCCATTCATTATCTATTAGATCGACACGGCACTGGTCGCGTGTTGTTCCGCAACACGCGCAATTCCGTGAGTGGATTTCCCGAGCGGAAATTGCAAGCTCATGCGCTCATATTGGAAGACGAAGATCTTATCGCATTACTTGAACAGCCTTTATCAACACAAATTTGTGCCGAACACTATTGGCAGCAAAAAACCGAATCCGATTGGTGGGTGCAAGATCCACGTGTTATTTGGCTCGCCGAATGGCTGCGCCTGCATCGCCGCAAAAAAGTATTAGTGATTTGTGCCAATGCAGATTCAGCACAATCGATAGAAGAATTTCTGCGTTTACGTAAAGGGTTAACGACAGCCGTATTCCATGAAGGATTGAATTTAATCGAACGCGACCGCGCCGCCGCATACTTTGCCGAAATGGAAGATGGTGCGCAGGTATTGGTTTGCTCGGAGATTGGTAGTGAAGGCCGTAACTTCCAGTTTGCACA
>DQHS01000048.1:0-5402 GCA_003524365.1 Cellvibrio sp.
TTGCTGGTCTCTGTCTATGCCATGCGCCCACTCGATTTTGCGGCTTTCCCGACGATTTTGTTGATCGCCACCTTGCTGCGATTGGGTTTGAATGTTGCGTCTACCCGGGTGGTCTTGCTTGAAGGTCATCAAGGGGGGGATGCGGCGGGTAAGGTGATTGAGGCCTTTGGCAATGTAGTGATTGGCGGAAATCTCGCTGTCGGTATCGTGGTGTTTATCATTTTGATGATTATTAACTTCGTCGTAATCACCAAGGGTGNNAAATTTGTCCGCGGCGATGCGGTCGCGGGCATCATGATTATGGTCATCAACATCATCGGTGGCTTGGCAATTGGGATGTCCCAGCACAGCTTGGAGTTTGGTGATGCCTTTGAAAAATACACCATCCTCACTATTGGCGATGGCTTGGTTGCACAAATTCCTGGTCTGCTGTTGTCCGTTGCCTCCGCCATTTTGGTGACCCGCGTTAACAGCTCGGAAGACATGGGCAAAATGGTGATGAGCCAGATGTTTACCTCGCCTAAAGCATTAGCTGTCGCTGCCATTATGTTGATTATTATGGGTTCTGTTCCCGGCATGCCACATATCGCATTTCTCGGTCTTGGGGCATTGTGTGGCGGTTTGGCCTACTACATTCAGTGGCGTAAACAACAGCCAGCGGTAGTTGAAGACAACTCATTTATCCCGGCAGGCTCTCGCTCGGTGGGTGAGTCGCAATCCTCCGGTAGTGCCAATATTGCTCCGCAACGCTCAGTGCCAGCCTTGCCACAGGGTACGCCGGAATCACCTGAATTGGGTTGGGATGATGTGCAGCCAGTGGATGTAATCGGCCTGGAAGTGGGCTATCGCCTGATTCCGATGGTCGATAAAAATCAGGGTGGCGAGCTGCTTGGTCGTATCAAAGGTGTGCGCAAAAAGCTTTCGCAAGAGATGGGTTTTTTAATTCCGTCTGTACACATCCGCGACAATCTGGACTTGAACCCTACCGGCTATCGCCTCAGCTTGATGGGCGTATCCATGGCCGAAGCCGACGTGTATCCCGACCGTGAGTTGGCGATCAATCCGGGTCAAGTGTTCGGCACACTCGAAGGGATTAAAACCAAAGATCCTGCCTTCGGTTTGGATGCTGTCTGGATCAGCCCCAATCAGCGCGAGCAGGCTCAAACACTGGGTTATACCGTGGTCGATCCGAGCACTGTGGTGGCGACTCATCTCAACCAAATTCTGCAACAGCACACGTTTGAATTGCTCGGCCATGAGGACGTACAAAAGCTGCTGGATATGTTGGCCAAGACATCGCCCAAGTTAGTGGAAGAGTTGGTCCCCAATACGATGGGTATTAATGTCTTGCTGAAGGTGTTGCAGAACTTGCTGCGTGAGCGGGTACCGATCCGCGATATTCGCTCCATCGCCGAAGCCTTGGCGGGTGCGGGTATTAAGAGTCAAGATCCCGCCGCTCTTACCGCTCTGGCGCGGGTGGCGTTGTGTCGTCAAATCGTCCAAAACATCATTGGAAACGAGCGAATCCTGCCAGTTATCGCTCTTGAGCCTAGCTTGGAACAGTTATTGCTGAATACGGTTCAGCAGGCACAAAAAGCTGGCGCTGACGATAGCGCTTTTATTGAGCCTGGCTTGGCAGATCGTCTGCAACAGTCGCTGATTGATGGGGCGCAAAAGCAGGAGATGTCAGGCAAGCCACTGGTTTTGCTAGTTGCTGCACCTCTTCGGCCAATGCTGTCGCGTTTTGTACGCCACAGTGTTCCTGAAATGCGGGTACTGGCCTATACCGAAGTACCGGACAACAAACAAATCAGTATCGATGCCAATGTCGGTGCTGATAAAAAGTAGCCCTCTCGGGTAGGAGTTGAATATGCAAGTCAAACGTTTTGTAGCGGCTGATATGCGTCGTGCGTTGGAGTTGGTTCGTCAGGAACTGGGGCCAGATGCCATTATTCTCTCCAGTAATCGCATCCAGGAAGGGGTGGAGTTGCTGACCACTATGGGTTCGGATTATGAGCTCAAGCAGCTCCAGAATCGCCCGTTTGCTGAATCCACTTTCGCTGCAAGTGAGCCATTATTAAGTGACGGCGAGATATCACCGCGTGCCTTGGCTAATAGCCAGCCACGTAAAACTGCGCCGGTGATAAGCCAAGTGGCTGATCACCCCAACGCAGGTAAGACCGGTGCGCAATTAGCGGATGATATTGAAAAAGCGCGTTTGCGCATGATTGCCGCACGGAAAGCAGAAGACTCGGCTAAAGAATTTTTAGTGGGAAAAAATACAGTCGTGAACGCCGGTATTCCACGTCATGCCATTGCATCAACACAAAAACTACGAGTCGGCATGAGTGCTGCGGAAAAATACCCCTTGGTTGACGCTGCGCCTGTTGCCACCAAAGAGGCGGCTTCATTTAAAGAGACATTATTGAAAGAGGCGCGGTTCAAGGATTCCTTTAGCTCCACTGCGCCAGTTAGCGACAGCTCGGAGCAGAATGCACAGTTGACCGAGCTGCAAGCGGAAATTGCGGATATGCGATTCCTGCTGGAGCAACAGCTGGATCGTCTTACCGGCCAACAATCGGCGCCGATTGACTCGCCTGTACTGGCCAGTGTTGCGCGTCGCCTTGAGCGCTTGAACCTGCCCAAAGATGTGGTCGGGAAAGTTATCAATGCCTGTACTAAAACCAAAACCTTGAGCGATGCCTGGCCGGATGCACTTGCCAATCTTGCCCATCAATTGCCGATTAATGGGCGAGATGTTGTCGATCAGGGTGGTGTGTTTGCATTTGTCGGCCCTACCGGCGTAGGCAAAACCACCACGATTGGCAAGCTGGCGGCGCGTTATGTATTGCAACACGGCGCCGACAAGGTAGCGCTGATTACTACTGATACTTACCGCATTGCTGCGCACGATCAATTGCGCTCACTCGCACGTATCTTGCGCGTGCCAGTGCGCGTAGTGGATGAAGCTAGCCCGCTCGATACAGTCTTGCGCAGTCTGCGTCATTGTTCGTTGGTGTTGATTGATACTGCAGGTTTCCGTCACGGTGATCCGCACTTAAAGGCGCAACTGCAAGCACTTGCCGAGCAACAACAGGTAAAAACCTATCTGGTAATGTCGTGCAACAGTCAGGCGCAAATGCTGAAAGCGTCGATTCATGCCTACGGCGCAGCGCGTTTGCAAGGTTGCATACTGACTAAATTGGATGAGACCGCCAGCATCGGTGAAGCCTTGGGTGTGGTGATGCAAAACCGTTTGCCCATCGCCTATACCACCGACGGGCAAGATATTCCCAAGAATTTGGAAGTGGCGCGCGCGCATCAGCTTGTATCAAAAGCCGTCGCTTTGCTCAAGGCCAATCCAGCCTCGGCGGTTTCTTAAACAGTAAACAGTTATAACCACAGGAATTTGTTGGTGAAACTGAAATTAGTCGGATGAATTGCCAATCCCTATCTATACTCAGATCACCATTGGTGTACCCCAGTGCCCCTTGCGGCAACTGGCGTACAACTCGAAGAATTAGGTTTGGAGTTATGTGTAGATGAGCCAAATGCGACCAGTACAAGTGATCGCTGTGTCCGGCGGCAAGGGCGGAGTAGGTAAAAGTAATATCTCCGTCAACCTCAGTATCGCGCTGGCAGAATTGCGTCGCCGGGTGGTGTTGTTGGATGCCGACTTGGGATTAGCCAATGTCGATGTGCTTTTGGGAATTAGGGCAACCCATACACTTGCAGATGTGCTTGCAGGTACCCACAGTCTGGTGGATGTGCTAGTAACCGGTCCCGCAGGAATGAAAATTGTTCCTGCCTCTTCCGGGGTACAGCGCATGGCAGAATTGAGCGCTGCTGAACACGCTGGCTTGATCAACGCTTTCAACGAACTTTCTGATCAGGTCGATATTCTTGTTATTGATACTGCAGCGGGTATTTCCGATACGGTGGTGAGTTTCGTACGCGCCGCTAACGAAGTCATTATCGTCGTGTGTGACGAGCCTTCATCAATCACCGATTCTTATGCATTGATTAAATTGCTTAACAAAGAGTACGGAATGCAGCGCTTTCGCGTGGTCGCCAATATGACGCGCACCCCGCAAGAGGGTATCAGCATGTTTAACAAACTCAATACGGTGTGCGAGCGCTTTCTGGATGTGACCTTGCAGTTTGTCGGCCAAATCCCATTTGATGAAAATGTGCGCAAAGCTGTGCAAAAACAGAAGGCGTTACTGGAATTTGCACCTTCGTCCAAAGCCTCGGTGGCAATTCGTGCACTGGCACAGGTGGTGGATAAATGGCCACTGCCAAATTCACCCACAGGTCGATTGGAGTTTTTTGTCGAGCGGTTGTTGCAGGCTGCGAATGCGCGTTAGCCTGTGGTTATTTGCTAAAAAAAGTATGGATGTAAAAGGTTGCGCCGCCAGGCTGTTGGTGAAACGCCCTGTTGTTGCTGAAAAGAAGGTGCTCAATGGCCGCAGTCAATGGTTTAGCCATGTACGATAAAAAAGCCTTGCTCGATGCGCAGATTAATATCGAAGACTACGCGCCTTTGGTAAAGCGCATTGCCTATCACATGATGATGCGTATGCCTGCCAGTGTGCAGGTAGATGATCTTATCCAGGCCGGCATGATTGGCCTTATCGAAGCCTCCCAAAAATACGACGCCTCCCGCGGTGCCAGTTTTGAAACCTATGCGGGTATCCGCATTCGCGGTGCTATTGTTGATGAAATGCGCCGTGGAGATTGGGTGCCGCGCTCAGTTCATCGTAATGCGCGCCGCGTTTCCCGGGCCGTCGCAGCAGTTGAGGCGCGTACCGGCCGCGATGCTACAGACAGTGAAGTTGCTGCTGAATTGGGCGTCGATCTCGGCGAATATTTTGAAATGCTGCAAGACTCCAATGGCAGCCGTTTATTTAGCTACGAAGAAACGTTTGGCGAGGAAGATAGCAATATAGATGCGTCGGAACACAGCAGTGCTTTTGTTAGCCCGCTCGATGGAATTCAGCGGGACAGCTTAAAAAAAGCTCTTGTCGATGCGATCGCACAATTACCTGAGCGTGAACGTATGGTGTTAGCGCTCTATTATGATCAAGAATTGAACCTGAAGGAAATTGGCTTGGTGCTGGGGGTAAGCGAATCCCGTGTAAGTCAAATTCATACTCAAGCGGCGGCACGCTTGCGCAATAAACTTGCTGATTGGCAATCCAGTTGATGGCTGTTTAAATAACAAACGAATCGAGCAAAAAGCGCTATTACGTTGGCAGGGTAACTGTCAAAAACTCTGTACTTTCAGCAGTTTGGACTATGATTCGAATTAAAAGTTGAAGATTTCCGCGCCGGAACTGGCTGAAGCTTCAACTCCTACTAGACTATGATTAAATGAAAATCCCGTCAGGGTGAGTGGAGGT
>DQHS01000048.1:5419-7120 GCA_003524365.1 Cellvibrio sp.
ATGGTCACGGCAGAAGCCAAGCGCGATCAGATTATTGAGGCGGCGCAAGCGGGTGTGAATGGTTATGTTGTTAAACCCTTTACCGCGCAAGCACTCAAGGAAAAAATCGAGAAAATTTTTGATCGCGTAGGTTAACTATAACTCGATCAAATAATAAATAAGGCGTTGTCATGGCATCTGAACCTCAAACATCTTTTAACGAAGAATTTGTTGTCGAATTGAAAGAATGCGCCAAGTTGCTCACGGAAAAATTGCAAAGCAATCAATTCGAAGAGGCATCGGTGTTGATCCACACCATCACCCAGGCGCGTGACCGACATATTTTCCAATCTGTCGGGCGTTTAACGCGAGGGCTGCACAACGCCATTGTCAATTTCAACGTGGATGCTGACTTAACCAAAGAACCACCGAAAATCGCTAAATCAGATATTCATGACGCATCTCATCGCTTGAATTATGTAATTGATCTCACCCAAAAGGCTGCGGAAAAAACCATGGATGTGGTTGATGAAGCAGCGCCCATTGCGATGAATCTCGGGCAGGAAGCGAGCAGTTTACGCACTGAATGGGCACGACTTAAGCGCCGTGAAATGGGAGCAGATGAGTTTCGCGAACTCTATGAGCGGATGGATATTTTTCTCGGGCAAATGGTTACTGGCACTGAGCAGATCAGTAAAAATTTGCAAGACATTGTGTTGGAACAAGGCTTTCAGGATTTAACCGGTCAAGTATTAAAACGCGTGATTGGTTTAATTAATGATGTTGAAAAAGATCTGGTTAGTCTGGTGCGTATTGCTGGTCAAGTTGAAGAGATTGCTGGCCTTTCGGGTGACAGCGAAACCCTTGAGCACGACGCAGAAATTATGCACAAGCGTAAAACGGAAGCCGAAGGTCCACAAATTAATAAAGAGCGTGTAGATGTAGTTTCCGGGCAAGATGACGTAGATGATTTATTGTCGAGTCTTGGTTTCTAAGTCTATGGATCGCGCGAGGAATGTTGAATGAGTTTTGGTGATGACGAGGATATTCTCCAGGATTTTCTGGTAGAGGCGGGAGAAATTCTTGAGCGCCTTAGCCAGCAATTGGTTGACTTGGAGCAACGCCCTGAAGATAAAGATCTGCTGAATGCCATATTTCGCGGTTTTCATACCGTTAAAGGCGGCGCAGGTTTTTTGGCGTTGACCCCGATGGTTGAGTGTTGCCACCTCACTGAAAATTTGTTCGATATTTTACGCAATGGTAAGCGCACAGTTACCTCCGAATTAATGGATGTTGTATTAGAGGCCTTGGACTTGGTGAACCAACAATTTGAGTTGGTTTCCCAGCGAGAGGCTTTACCACCGGTTGATCATTCTTTGATTGCTTCGTTGGAGCGTCTAGTTTCTTGTGCCGATTTGAATGAGGCGGCTGACGCTACTGCAAACTTACAAGAAATTGTTGCCGCCGAATCTGAAGCGGCTGCAGAAACTCCCAGTGGCGATATAACAGATGCTGAATTTGAGCAATTATTAGATGCCATCGCCGGCAAGCCAGCCGCTGCCGCACCAGCCGAAGCAGCGCCAACAACTTCGTCAAGCAGCGACGAAATTACTGAAGATGAATTTGATGCGCTTCTCGATCAATTGCACGGTAAAGGCAGTGCACCTGGAATAAGAGCTCCTGCAGCAGTTGTTGCCCCGGTTGCCTCCTCCAGCAATGAAA
>DQHS01000264.1 GCA_003524365.1 Cellvibrio sp.
CGAACTAATTGAGTCGATCTCCGTTAAGGGGGGGCAATTGAGCCTGCTCATTAGCCGATTTTGTTTATTAATCAAATAGCTAGGATATAAAAATAATGTAAACCCGCGTATAATTCGCGGGTTTTGTATTTTGTAGGTATTGAATCCGCTTTGGGCGGTGTCATCCGAGCCTACAGTAACCGGAAAATTTCGTGTGGAGCATCGTCTCATGGCTGTTGAACAAACCTTATCCATTATCAAACCCGATGCGGTTAGTAAGAACCATATCGGTGAAATCGTCACCCGCTTTGAAAAGGCTGGGCTCAAAATTGTTGCCCAACGAATGATGCTGTTGAGCCGTGCTCAAGCTGAAGGCTTCTATGCCGAGCACAAAGGCCGCCCATTCTTTAATGGTCTGGTGGATTTTATGACTTCAGGACCGGTGGTTGTGCAAGTGTTGTTTGGTGAAAACGCTATCGCCGCCAATCGCGAGCTGATGGGCGCTACCGATCCGGCTAAAGCGGCACCAGGTACCATTCGTGCTGATTTCGCGGAGGCTATCGATGCCAATGCTGTACACGGTTCAGATTCACCGACTTCTGCTGCGCGCGAAATCGCGTATTTTTTTGCCAGCAATGAAGTTGTGATTCGTTAATTTAATTAAACCATTTTTGTTCCCAACGTAGTTCATTAGGTATAGAGCCATGACTGAAGTATCCAGTTCCACTTCTCCCGCTGTCGCGGAGGTTGCAGAGGGCTCTGCCAAAATGAACCTGCTGGGTTTGCCAGAAGCCAAGCTGGTTGCATTTTTTGAATCAATTGGCGAGAAGAAATTTCGTGCTATTCAGGTGATGAAGTGGATCCACCAGCTTGGCGCAGATAACTTTGATGATATGACCAATGTCAGTAAAGATTTGCGCGCGAAATTAAAGGATATTGCTGAAATTCGCATGCCGGAAGTGGTGCAACAATTTGACTCCACCGACGGCACGCGTAAATTTTTGATCCGTGTCAGCGGCAATAATGTTATCGAAACCGTTTATATTCCCGATGGCGATCGAGGTACCTTGTGTGTGTCATCGCAAGTCGGATGCTCGTTGGATTGCAGTTTTTGCGCAACGGGTAAACAGGGATTTAATCGCGATTTAACGGCTGCAGAAATTATTGGGCAAGTGTGGATTGCGGCAAAATCATTTGGTCAGCTGCAGGCGAATGGCCCTCGCAGTGTAACCAACGTAGTAATGATGGGGATGGGCGAGCCATTACTCAATTTCGATAACGTTGTCGATTCAATGAATCTCATGATGCACGACAATGCTTACGGAATTTCCAAACGCAGGGTTACTCTAAGCACCTCTGGCGTGGTACCGCAGCTTGATCGTTTGAGTCAATATACCGATGCCTGTCTCGCCATTTCGCTGCATGCACCTAACGATGAATTGCGCAATGAATTGGTACCAATTAATCGTAAATATCCAATTGCTATGCTGCTCGATTCCGCCAAGCGCTACATCGAAGCAATGCCTGATACGCATCGAAAAATTACGATTGAATACACTCTGATTGATCAAATAAATGATCGCCCTCATCACGCCCGCGAACTGGCGGAGCTCCTGCGTGATGTGCCGGTTAAGATAAATCTAATTCCATTTAATCCTTTCAATTTGTCAAATTACAAGCGTGTAAGCAATAACGCGCTGCGCAAGTTTCAGGATATTTTGATGGAAGAGGGGTATATCACGACGGTGCGTACTACGCGCGGCGATGACATAGATGCTGCTTGCGGTCAGTTGGCTGGTCAAGTGAATGATTTAACTCGACGTAGTGAGCGCTACCGCGCACGGTTTGAGGAAGTTCAAGCGGTAAAAATTGTTAGTCAATAGCTCAAAATTAAAGGTGTGAATGATGCAAATGAATAACTTTATAAGATTGCTGAAATTAACCCTGTTCTCTGTTGTTGCAGTAGTGTGTCTCGCTGGTTGTGTTTCAGATAGTAAGAGTAAAACAGGTAAGGCTATTCATCAGGTAGACAAGGTCAAGGCACTTGAGTTGCACATACAGTTAGCGAATGGATACATAGATAAAGGTAATCGTGAATCTGCACGGCATCACCTGCGCAAGGCATCAGAAATCAATAAAAATTCCGCAGAGGCCATAGAAGCAATGGCAAGACTTTACCAGTTGGAAGGTGAGCCTGATTTAGCCGAGGAGAGTTTTAAAAAAGCACTTAAACGAAAAAAAGATTTCACCTTGGCAAATAATAATTATGGTGTATTTCTGTTTGGTGTAAAACGTTATGAAGAAGCATTGGCGCAATTTGAACTGGCTGCCAGCGATCTTGATTATGATGGGCGAGCATCTGCATTAGTGAATGTGGGTAGAACTGCGTTATCGCTTGGAAAAAATGAACGTGCGAAAGCCGCTTTTGAACATGCATCAATATTGGATAAAGGGATTGCAGAGCCGCATATCGAGCTGGCGGCCATGAGCTTTCAAAATCAGGAATATGCTGATGCCAAGAAATATTTGGATCGCTATCAGGCGCTTGGACAGCAATCTGCGCGCGCCCTTTTGCTTGGAATCCGCTTGGAGCGTGTGTTTGGCAACAAGGATAAAGAAGCTAGTTATTTGTTGGTATTAAAGAATCGCTTTCCCTATTCCAAAGAATATTTGGAATACAAACAAACGATGATGTAAAACAACAAACGATATTGATATTAACGGGCTCTCAATGGCATCTGACGACGAAAAAAAATCTACCGACGATGGTCGTTTTCGTGAACTCTCACCTGGTAAATTGTTGGTTTGGGGGCGTGAGCGCGCAAACTTGACGCAGGAGCAGGTGGCGAAAGAACTCTACATGACTTTGAGTAAGGTACGTGCTCTTGAGTCCGATGATTATCGTCATATGGGATCAGATACATTTACGCGTGGATACTTACGTGCGTATTCAAATTTAGTAAAGCTAGATGTTGTGCAGGTGCTTGCCGCTTATGACCGTCATGCACAAAAACACGGTTTGGTAGAGCAGGTTTTGCCGCATCGAGCCGAGTCGGCCAATAAACCTTTGTGGCAATTTATAGCATTGGTTTTGTTTGTATTGTTAATTCTCTGGCTCGTATCGATTTGGTTTTTTGATAACCGTCAACAGCCCAATTACAACAGACCAGTGGGAGTTGTGTCTCCAGTAGAAACTGCGTTGAATGTGCAATCGTTAAATGAATCTAGTACAAGACAGTCATCAGTCGGCGGTGCTGCACTTGTGCCAGAGCCCCAGTTGACTGAAGCTCAACAGTTAGCGAATGTGATGTCGGCTGAGCCACTGAGTTCTGCACAGAATTTAAATGTATCTGATGCGATTCAATCTGCTGCGGCTAGTTCATCTGCATCCTCAGTGATGCAATCAGCATTACTAGCAAAACAAGCCAATACTGGCCACTTGGATTCGATCAGCTTTTCATTCACCGAAGAGTGTTGGTTGGAAGTCAGCGATGTACGGGGCGACGTTTTGGTGGCTGATTTGCAGTCAAAAGGTAGTAGCTTGCAATTGCAAGGCACGGCACCATTTGATGTGAAGCTCGGTAATTCACCGGCCGCGAGGATAGAATTAAATGGCGATAAAGTCATTATAGTGCCGGCATTAGGCACCAATGTATTGTCGATAAAAGTGGGCGAATCCACTCACGAGTAACCTCGTAAAAATTGATCAGGAATAGCTATGCACTGCGAGTCTCCAATAAAACGTCGTAAATCTCGTCAGATTATGGTGGGAAATGTTCCAGTGGGCGGTGATGCACCCATTTCTGTACAGAGCATGACGAATACCGAAACTACTGATATTGCGGCAACGGTAGAGCAGATTCGTCGCATACAATTGGCTGGCGCCGATATTATTCGCGTCTCTGTACCATCGATGGAGGCGGCTGAAGCGTTTGGTGAAATTCGTAAACAAGTCAATATTCCTTTAGTTGCGGATATCCATTTTGATTATCGTATTGCTCTGCGTGTGGCTGATTTAGGTGTGGATTGTTTACGCATCAATCCGGGTAATATTGGTCGTGAAAAACGCATTAAGGCAGTAGTCGATAAAGCGCGCGATCTTAATATTCCGATTCGTATTGGCGTCAACGCTGGTTCACTTGAAAAAGATTTGCAAAAAAAATATGGCGAGCCGACACCCGATGCATTGGTCGAGTCCGCATTACGTCATGTTGAAATTCTCGATTCGTTAAATTTCCAGAACTTTAAAGTCAGCGTAAAAGCATCCGATGTATTTATGGCCGTTGCAGCCTATCGCAAGCTTGCGACCTTAATTGAGCAGCCGTTGCATTTAGGGATTACCGAGGCGGGTGGCTTGCGATCAGGTACCGTGAAATCTTCAATCGGATTGGGCGCGCTGCTAATGGATGGTATCGGCGATACTATTCGTGTATCTCTCGCAGCTGATCCTGTTGAAGAAATTAAAGTAGGTTGGGATATGCTGCGCAGTTTGCGCTTGCGCAGCAAAGGCGTAAATTTTATTGCTTGCCCAAGTTGCTCTCGGCAGAATTTTGATGTGATCAAAACAATGAATGATCTTGAGCAGCGAGTTGAGGATATTACAGTTCCGCTCGATGTCGCCGTTATCGGTTGTGTGGTAAATGGGCCGGGCGAAGCCAAAGAAGCGGATTTGGGGCTTGCTGGTGGTA
This sequence comes from Cellvibrio sp., assembly GCA_003524365.1. GTDB lineage: Bacteria > Pseudomonadota > Gammaproteobacteria > Pseudomonadales > Cellvibrionaceae > Cellvibrio. The sequence goes on from DQHS01000264.1 coordinate 4,668, forward strand.
CACCAAGCAATTTGATTTACATCGACGGTGAGCCCAATCACAAATTAACCAATGAGAATCTGGTAGATAATCTGGAGCGGTTAATCCGCGCAAAAGCGGCGCAAAAGCAAGCACAAATGGANNGATGCCAAGAATATTATTGCTAAAGGTTAATCACTTTTGGCGTGTACATTAAGGTTTTAAATTGAAAAAAATTCAGGCAATTCGCGGTATGAATGATCTGCTTCCGGCAGACTCACCGCTATGGCAATACGTTGAAGGCGTGGTCACTGATATTTTGACGCGTTACGGTTATCAGGAAATTCGCTTTCCGATTGTTGAGTCAACCGAATTATTTAAACGTTCGATTGGTGAAGTTACCGATATCGTTGAAAAAGAAATGT
>DQHS01000196.1 GCA_003524365.1 Cellvibrio sp.
GTAACGAGTAACAAATGGTATGTGCGCACGATTTTTAGCGTGTTTGCAGTGGTATTCACAGTGTCTGGTGTCCAAGCGCAACCTATTAGCCCTTATCTGTATGGCCAAAACCATTGGCTGGCAGATGGCGATGAGGGGCGCGTGGGTTATATCCACGACTTGTGGCCACAAGTACAGGCCAGTGGTGTGAAAACGGTGCGTATTGGTGGCAACGGCTATGAACGCAATTTTCCTGGTCGCAATGAACTCAACAAAATGGTCGACAATATCAAAAGCATAGGTGCTGAACCTTTGCTACAGATTCCGCGCCATTTTTCAGACGAAGCGACCAAAGAGTTAGTTGCCTACTATACGCGTGAAGGTAATCGGCAGATTAAGTTCTGGTCTATCGGCAACGAACCTATGTTGCATGAAGAATACACCATTGAAGAAATTCACCAGTATCTGGTGCGAATTGCCAAAGCGATGCGCCGGGCCGGGCCGGATATAAAAATATTTATGTTTGATGAAGCCTGGCTGCGCATTCCGGAATACAGCGCACTGATGGGCGGAAAGTTAGATGTGGTGGGGTTAAAAGAAAATGGCCGTTGGTTAATCGATGGCATTAATTTTCACAGCTATCCCAATGGTCCGAAGTTTTCGCGGGATGATGTAGTGTTTACCGGCCCAAAAAAAGTATTGGATCAAATCCTCGAATTACAAACGCTGATCAAAAAAGCGAACGCAAAATATCAGCGTAAGGGTGAGGCCGCACTGCTGTGGGGGCTAACCGAATTTAATGTTACCTATCGCAACCCGGACCGTGAAGTTTCCGGTTACGGTAATACTTCATTTTTGGCCGGTCAATTTACCGCAGAAATTTTTGGCTACGGTATGCAGTACAGCGCTTATATGGTTAATCCATGGTGCATTAACGAGTCCGATGCCGTGGCTACCGATTTTGGTTACCTGGGTTTGCCGCGTGAATTCTATCCGCGCTCTTCGTACTACCACATGCAATTGATGAGCACCTACTTGTTGGGTGAGTTTATTGCCAGTAGTGATAACCAGGATTACGTAAAAACCATCGCCACTCGTGACGCCGATACTATCGCGATCATGGTAATGAATCAGCATCAAACTGATACCTTTGAGTTTAGCCTCGCCTTTGGCAAGCCATCGGCTGGCGCAACAACACCCTTGAAAATCAGTATCGCTGCAAATTTGGATAAGACCTTTAGTTCAAAAATTGCTGCACAAAGTACGCGAGTCTATGTGTTCGATAAAAATGGGGCCTTGCAAAAAACGGTTAGCTACAGCCTGCAAGATAATATGGCTTTTAAAGCGCCTCAAGTTGAATAAACGCGTAGGTGAAAAATCGGTTTAATAAATAGAAAACCAAATAAATTAACAATTAATTCAATAAAAATTTCAAACTCGTATTCCCAATTGGAGAAATACCCTAATGATAAAATCTATAGCTACAGGATACTGGCTTACAAAAGCCACTCGTACGACCATCGGTTTGTTTGTTGTTGGTTGCATGTCAACCGCTGTTGCACAAGAGATCAGCCCATTGCTGGTCGGCAATAATCTCTGGTACGCCAATCAAACTACTGGTGTCGGCCCAAGTGAAAAAGTATGGCAGCAGACAAAAGAGATGGGCACACAAGTTATTCGCATTGGCGGCAATGCGTACAACGACAATATGCCGTCCAATGCCATTGTCGAGCAGTGGGTGAATCTCATTCGCGCCAATGGTGCCGAGCCTATCATTCAAGTATCCCAGCACGATAATGCGACGCCGTTAAATGATCGCGTCGCCGCCGCAAAAAGTTTGGTTGAATATCTCAATGTGACCAAAAGCCTTAATGTTAAATATTGGAATATCGGTAACGAGCCTTGGCTTGAAGCGGAGCGCCCACCCACATCGACCTTACCTGCCATGGTTGCTGCCTATATAAAACCGATTGCAGCCGCGATGAAAGAGGCTGACCCCAGCATTAAAATTTTTGGTCCGGACGAAGCGGAATTTTTTGACGATTACTACGCCGAGTTATTTAACAGCGGTGGCCCTAACGATATTGGCGGCTTGGTTCCCGGTAAAAATTATTATTATGTGGACGGCATATCCTGGCATCGCTATCCGCAGGAAGATAATGTTGATCCGGCGGTCGCCGGTGCTGCGGATATTGTAGCGCGCGTTGTAAAAGCAAAAGCCCTGGTTGATGCCGCTAATGCTCGCCACAACCGCACCGGTGAAAACGCACTGGAGTGGAGTATCGGTGAGTACAACGGTAAAGGCGGTTCAGTGGTACATACGTTTGAAAATGGTCAAATGTTTGCGCAAGTGTTAGGGGCGTCCATGAAATATGAAGCGACTTATGTGGCGACTTGGTCGATGTTTGAAAATGGTGGTTCGCGTTCGGGTACCGATTTCAGCATGATTGATGGTAACGGTACACCGCGTTCGTCTTATCGCCATATGGAATTTATTGCAAAAAACATGAAGGGTAATTACGCCGATGGCACTACAACCAATACCAATGTCGTTGCTTTTGGTGCGGTGAATGGTAGTCAGCGCGCAGTAATGATTATGAATCGCAGCACCAGCGCTGCGTACAATTACACGCTCCGGTTGAATAACGATGCCATTGCTGGTGCGAGTGAGTTAAAAATCAATATTGATACAGGCAGTGCGCAGGAATACAGCGACAGTATTGCGCCCAACACATCGATATTTCTGGTTTTTGGTGAGCAAAACGTCACCGTATCTACCTATAGCAAAACGCATTTCCTTGCTGATTTGCCGCCCACTGAAGAATTGGTTTCTCTCTGCGGTAATAATCGCCCCACAATTGATACGGTTGAACCTGTATTTCTTGAGGCAAATGGTGGAGCAAAAGTTATCAATTTAACCGGTATTAGCGATGGTAATGAGTGCACTCAAACGCTCACGCTCACTGCGACTAGCACTAATTCAGCAGCAGTATTGGTGGATAATATTATTCACTCAGGGTGCGACACCACGGCAACTGTGAGTGTGTCGCCGGTCGCGGTAGGTAATTCAACAATCAATATTACGCTGCAGGATTCTGGTATTCCTGCAAATAATTGCGCGGCAGTGAGTAAAACAATTTCGTTTAATGCCTTGGTTGCCAATAGCGTTTCTGTACCGGCAAAAATCCAGGGTGAAGATTATAACGAAGCCTCTGGTTTGGTCTTAGGTAATAGTGACACTGATGAAGGCGAGCATTTGGGTTATGCCGATAACAATGATTTTGCCGATTACTATATTAATGTTCCAAGCGCGGGTAACTACGCAGTGCAATTCCGAATTGCGAGTGCAGCAGCGACAGTACCAACATTTGAGTTGCGCAATGAAGCAGGTACAGTGTTAGGTAAAATCACCGTCGCTAATACGGGCGGATGGCAAACTTATCAAACTATTACGTTGCTAACTAATTTACCGCAAGGGCAGCAAAAGCTGCGTATTTACTACACGGGTTCGGGCACCAATATAGATTGGTTTGAAGTCAAACAAGACGATGGCACTTTTGAACAGTGCACCTGTGTCAGTGGCTCAGTACAGGCTAGTAGCTCATCTACAGCAAGTTCAATTGCTGTGAGCTCGGTAGCGGCGAGTTCTGTGGCAGCAAGCTCGGTTGCCTCCAGCGCGGCAACCATCAGTTCGGCCGCAGCAAGCTCTGCAGCTGGTGGTGGTTCGTCGGGCGGTGGTGGTAGTTTGTCGCTGGTAAATATATTGGCATTGATGATGCTAATGTTCGGGCGCCGTTTGCCGGCAATCAAACGACATTGCGTGTAACGTCTCAGGCTTGTGTGGGTTATGCCCACACAAGCGAGCATTCATAAAAATGGGAACCATCAGGTTCCCATTTTTTGTGGCGATAATGATAAAAAATAATTATGTT
>DQHS01000282.1 GCA_003524365.1 Cellvibrio sp.
ACGCCGTTTTTTTGAGCTGTCAATAGCGAACAAATGATGGCAATGAAATTTCAATTGGATCTAGATTGGTGGGTTGAGCGCGCAAAAATTGTAAAATTCGATTTGCCACTTCTGGATGTTGGAGAAAAGAGTCATGCCCTCCACCGTTAATCAAAATAGTTTTGGACTGATTAAACTGCCGTGCATTTTGTTGCTGCCCGGCGATAAAAGTGCGGCCGTCTTGCGCGCCCATCAAAAATAAAGCCGGAAGTTTTGATTTTAATGGCGCTCTGAATTTGTCTGCCAAAGGTTTTACATTTAACCATTTGGCGATGCNNCCGCCCCAGTGTGCTTGTGTGTGCTTCTTCCAGCACTTGTTGCCAGCGTGCGGCAGAGATTCCGGACTTTGCGTCCATCGCCAATGCCATGGGATTCATCTGGCCGAAGCTGGCTTTTATCTGCATGGCATAACCGGCCGCTTCACGAAATTCGCCCGCCGCCATGGTTTGGTAAAACGCGGGCAGTTTGGCTTGGTCGGTCGGGTTTTTCAGCAGTATCCAACTGCTAATCAATTGCACATCCAATTCGCTCACAATCACCGGTACATGCTGGTCGATATGTGGGTGTTTCATCATTACTGTTACGGGTGTCTTGGCGAGTTGTTGATGTACGCCGCGCATCAGCGCAATCAGCGAATGTTGATGCTGTTGTTCAGCCTGCCAACGCTGTTCGAGTTGCTGCAAAAGCACTTCACTTTCGCTGGGCAATTTAATGGTTTGATCCAAACCTTCGCTGGAGGCGAGAACCAATTTGCCCAGAATTTTCGGATGATATTTTGCAGTAGCCATGGCCAAGTGAGTGCCGTAGCTGATCGCCAGTAAATCCAGTTTTTTTGTGTCCAGTGCTTTAGCTAATGCTACTAAATCGGTGGCACTTTCGATGCTGCTGTAACCATCCAGATCATAGTTTTCCCATTGTTTTAAACAGCGCGGTAAAGCGCTGGCATAAAATTGATCCAGTAAGTTCATGGTGAGTGGACCCATAAACAGTGGGGTTGGATCTGCCTCGCAATCATCCAGCTGATCTGATAAACCGGTGCCGCGCTGATCAAACAGGATCACATCAGCTTGTTGCCGCAATTGTTGGAACAACGCCATTCTGGGCCATTGTGCTGCTTCGGTCGCCGAGCCACCGGGGCCACCAGCGAGATAGACGATGGGATTGCCGGGTTTGTTGGTCAACGCAGGCAAGCGCACATAAAACAACGTCAGATTACGCGTGTTTTTATTGGCACGGTTTTCAGGAACCTGGAAGCTACCGCGCTCTACTTGGAGCGTTTTCCCCTGGTAAATATCCAATGACCAAGGCTGTGTTTCGCTATGGGAAAGCGCCGGGCAAAGCAGCGCTATAAATAAACTGAGTGCAATTATCGGTTTCACAATTTTTCTCGCTGGGTTGAAGGTGTGAAGCCAGCGTAAGGAGTCATGGTTGTGAGGGTGTAGTGAAATTGCACCAATTGCACTCTCATCTACATGAGTTGCATTTCGATCACAACAAAATGCAGTAAAGTGCCAATGATGAAAACTTCTATTTTATATTTGCTTTGTCTCTGTTGGCTGGCGTGCTGGCCGTTGTCTGGGCGAGCCAGCGTGGCTCTGGAACCTGTGTACTTACTACCAGATAGCTTTGACAATTGCGCCCTGAGTCAAACACCCGGGCAAATGTTTGATTGGCGGCAGATAAGAGCCGGGCAAGGTTATTGTCTGGCGATGGATTTGGTGGTGAAAGAGGCTCCGCAGAATTCGCTGGCGCTATTGGTATCTGCCTTGGGTGCCAGTCGCCTTTATATCGATGGCCAATTAATAGCGAGTAATGGCCTTCCTGCATCAAATCCAGCGAACGAAATCCCTGGGCAAATTGAATTTTTGTATCACTTACCTCTCACAGCCCTTCAGCCCGGCATTCATTCCTTGCGACTACAGTTATCCACCCAACAGGCACCGCGCGATTTTTTTCAATATTTTTATGCGATTGATTTAATCGAACCGCAATCGTTTTTGCAGTCGCGTCAGCGCCAACATCTGCTCACCTTATTGCTCTGTGGTGCATTGGTAATGGCGGGAGCGTTGGTTGCCATACTGGGTGTAACCCTTGGTCGGTATCGGCATTGGTTAGTATTCAGTTTGCTCGCATTAATCACCGCGAGTTTGCTGGTTGCGGAATCCTGGCGTTCAATGTTTAGCTATTTATACCCGCTGCATTATCTGCGCTTACACGTGATATGGGCATTAGCCTTTATCTTCAGCGCGTTGTTACCCTTGTATTTTTTGTTGTTGTATCGCATCGCTTTGCCATTGTATTTGTGGCCAGTGGTTGCGTTGCTGTTTGCGATTAATTATTTTTTACCGCTCAGTCAGGATGGAAAGGTTCTATTGCTGATGGTGGTGGGTTTGTTACTGAGTTTATTGATTTGTACTCTCGCTCACTATCGTCAACGTCCGGCTTATCTGAATCTGCTTATCCTCTGTTTGGCATTAGGTCTGTGTGTTTACAAGGGTGGGTATTTTGCTGAACAAGGATTTGTTTGGGTTGTGCTGTTATTGATGTTGCCCTTGTTGTATCAATTAATTCGCCAATGGGTCAATGACCAGCGCAAAGCGGAATTGGCACTGCAATTAGAAAACCAACTATTGCATAAAAGTTTACAACCACATTTTTTGATGAACTGCCTGACGTCGGTTAACGAATTACAGCGGGAAAATCCTGCGCAGGCCGAGCAATTTATTCAGGCATTATCGGAAGAATTTCGCTTACTCAATCAGTATGCAGACCAACCGCTTATTTCACTCGCACAAGAACTACATCTGTGCCGAAATTATCTGGAACTAATGGCTATAAGATTGCAGCAACCACATCAGTTGCATGTCACCGGTGAATACGATGGTGTATGTTTACCACCGGCGTCCCTTTTGGTGTTATTGGAAAATGCCTTTAGCCACAATAAGTATGCACAAGCGGTAGACTTTACAGTGGAGCTGGAATTTGTGAAAGGAAAAATAGCCATCAATGTGCATTTACCTTTGGGTGGCAAGCGGCTACATCAGGGTAGTGGTACAGGTATGGCGTATCTACAAAAAAGTATGCAGTGCAGTTTTGATGACAAAGCTAAAGTGGTCAGTTCTATCAGTGAAAAATATTGGTTAGTGTGTATCGAGTTGCCCTTATGAAAGTATTGATTGTTGAAGATGAGCCACTAATTGCAAAACGACTTGTGCGTTTAATTCAGGATTATTTTTCCACACGCCTGAGTCTGTTGGAACAGCTGGATGAAGTGGATGAGGCTTTGCAGTATTTGCAAAAAACACCGGTCGATTTATTGTTGCTGGATTTGAATCTCTATGGTCAGGATGGTTTTGAAATTCTACGCCAGACTTGCGCCGAAGCTTGCCATTGTATAATTGTTTCCGCCTATGCCGATAAAGCGATTCAGGCATTCGAGTACGGCGTATTGGATTTTGTGGCAAAACCTTTTACCGAAGAACGTTTGAACAAAGCGCTTCAACGGTTTGATCAGCAAGAGCAAGTTTTTCGTGAAACACAACAGCTGGTAATTAAAAAAATCGGGCGTATACAGTTATTGTCCGTATCCGAAATTGACTATATTCAGGCTGATGGTCATTACACACAGGTGCACATGATAGACGGCAGTGTGCACTTGCATGAAAAACCATTTGAGCGCTTGTTGAGTTTGTTGCCGGATAATTTTCAACGTATCCATCGCTCTTTTGCGGTAAATATGTTGAACTTATTGCGGATCAATATTTCGAGCGGTGGTAAGTACTCTGTTGATACCTGCTGTAGTGAAGAGATCCCATTGTCACGGCGTTATTACATGTATCTGAAACAAAAGCTTTCAACCTAATTAACCGCATACCCACTCAACCCCCCAATCGCCTCCAACGCCAACTGCGCCGTAT
>DQHS01000211.1 GCA_003524365.1 Cellvibrio sp.
AAATATGGTGCATTAAATCCAGTACGGCTGCCTGACGCGGCATTTTGATATCGATGGGTTTTAATATTTCGATGGCTTTTTCGTAGCGGCCCGACTGGACATGCAAGCGCGCACGGGTGAGTGCAACAGGCAATTCGCTATGTGCAAGCGTGAGCGCCTTGTCGAGAATATTATCGGCCTCCGCTTCGTCGCCCATCTCGAAACTGCTGCGCGCAGCGGCGATATAGTTAGCGAGCGGATATTCGACTTTATCCAGTGTGCGCACTAATTTTTTATGTGCTGCCAGCCAATCACCCGTGAGGTAATCAACCATGCCGGTTGCCGCACGTTTTTGCGCGCGCTCTACACTGCCAAACAAAAACATCTCGCGGAAACGGCGCACCATTTCCACACTGCTGAGCATAAATTTGCGCACAAACCATAAAGCGACATACAACAGCACCAACGCCAGCGCGGCGACCCAGAGGGTCATCTCAATGGTTTTAGTGCCATAGGCAATTAAGAGATAGCCATCGCCACGCCAGAGAAAGAATACCAAACCACAGGCAATCAGCAAAAAGACTATTGCTTTTAACAGACGACGTCTCATTAGCGCACCCCGCGACGAGCAGCGGCCATTTTTTCTCGCTTGGCAATGTACTCAACCAAGGCTGCAGTGGAATTGCTGAAACTGGTCAACTCAGGTGCAATTTCTTCCTGTTGTAATGCTTCCAATTCCTGTAATACCGCCGTCGCCTTTTCGTTCAAACTGTAATATTGATTTATCCAGTTTTGCGCTTTCACCAGACTTTCCAAATAAATATTTTCTTCATTACGCAACAAGGCAACCTGCGCCTGCTCCAACATCAAACGCAAATTTTGCTGCAAATATTTCTGTTCAGCAGGCGGCAGCACCGCATTAATGGTTTTACCGTGATCGCGCACACGCACATAGGAGCCCAGTTTGTGCAGCAAACTATAAAAGTTGCGGGTGAGTTTTTGTTTGAAAGTTTCATCTACCGGAATAACATCTTCTTCCAACACATCTTCTTGTGTTCCCAGAGGTTCTATAAAAGGAATCGCATCAATTTGGTTGGACAGCGCCGACAAACGCAAATAAATTCCTTCGCGATCTATCACGCCCGCCAGTTTTAATACTGCAATTTCTTCGACCAGTAATTTACGCACGCCAACTAAATCGGCCTGATCTATATCGCGCAACACGTCGTCTGCCGAAAGTGCAAGTGCAAGTGCATTTTGGCTATCTTTTTCCAGCAGGATACGCTGATCAGCAAGACGCAATAGATATTGCGCCTCTTGCAACTTCCACTCATCGCGATTGACGCTCGACAACGACAACAGGCGCGCGTTGCTACTGTCCACTTGTTCGGCCAAATTATTCATGTTTGCCTGGATTGTCGCTTGCTGTTCGACGAACTCTTTGTCCAGATTATCTTCCAACAGCTGCTGGCGGGTTTCCATAGCCTGCGCCTGCTGCTCAACCTGAGTGCGCAAACTGTCAATAATGAGTTGCTGGCGCTCGGATTGTTTTGAAACAAAAATTGCGCCGAAACAAACAGCCGCAATGATCAGCACCACAAATAACCATAACAACGCAAAACTGGCCGTATGTTTTTTTACTGGCACAGCTGTGCTGTTGGCAGATGGGTTACTAATAGGCGATTGAGTAATTGTATCTGAATCAGTCACTGTGTTAATCCTGTAATAAGATGCACTCTTGCGTGCGACAATAATCTAACAAGGCCGCCGTCATGGCGTTATCGGTGGCATTCTCGGCGCAGATAATCCGTTTAAATCCTGCCGTCTGCGCGGCCTCAACAATTCGCAGGCTCGGCACCAGCAGAATATTGCTATGCATCCATGCGCGGGCCACTGATTGCTCGGCTGGCGTTAATTGCGCGAACACTGCCACTAAATTTTGTAGGCTTTCACCACTGTGTAAACTAAAAATTATCTGGTTATCTGCAGTTCCTGTGGATGCAATCAACTGCAGCAATTGTTCGCGCGCGACAATGGGTAAACCGCGCTCATATAATTCACAATAATCTACGCTGGCACCGCGCTTGCGCAATTCTTCAGCGAGATGACCGCGCCCGCCACAGCCGCGAAAAATCAGAATTTTTTCGCCATCAACATGTTGCAGATGTTCTGCGCTTAATAAATCTTCACTGGTCATTCCACCGCTGGCGCTCACCGCCAGATCTTGCACCGCAACGCCGTAGCTGGCTAACTTTTTTGCGGTGGTTGCGCCTACCGCAAAATAATCAATGCCCATCGGCAATTGTGGCCAATAGTCTTCCAGCCATCCCATACCGTAATCAACGGCGTTCTGGCTGACAAAAATAACTTTCTGATAGAGATCGAAATCCAGAATTTTATTTTTGATCGCGCGGATTTTATCGTCTTCCGCAACCGCCGAAATTTCCAGTAGATTTAAACGTTCGCATCTAAATCCCAACACTTGCAACTGCTCAGCCCAGGGTGCGGCCTGAGCTTCTGGCCGGGTGATGACAACACAATAATCTTGCGGTGAAGCGACCATGGTTTATTCCGCGTCTGCGTAAACCGCTGCGAGAATTTTATCGGCACCGGCATCTAATAAACGCTCGGCTAATTCAACACCCATTTTTTCTGCATCGGCCACGGGGCCAGAAATTTCATCAAACAACATTTGGCTGCCGTCCGGCGAACCAACCAATCCGCGCAGCCATAAATTGTCATCGCGGTGGATAGCATAGCAGGCGATAGGCACCTGACAGCCGCCCTGCAAATGGCGATTCATCGCACGCTCAGCCAGCACTTGTTCAGCGGTCGTTTGATGATGCAGGGGCTTAAGCAATTCGATTGTGGCAATGTCATCAACGCGACATTCAATACCCACCGCGCCCTGCCCACCGGCCGGTAAACTTTGCTCGGGAGTAATGTAGTCGCGGATACGCGCTTTCAATTCGAGGCGAATCAATCCTGCAGCGGCGAGGATAATTGCATCATACTCACCATCGTCTAATTTCTGCAGGCGTGTCTGTACGTTGCCGCGCAAAAACTTGATTTGTAAATCAGGTCGACTTGCAAGTAGCTGGCATTGGCGGCGCAGGCTGGATGTACCGACCACAGCGCCTTGCGGCAAATCATCGAGTGAATTAAAACGGTTGGAGACAAAAGCATCGCGCGCATCTTCGCGCGGGCAGATAACCGATAATCCCAAACCAACGGGGAAATCCATGGGTACATCTTTCATGGAGTGCACAGCGATATCCGCTTCATCGGCCAGCAGCGCCTGCTCAAGTTCTTTGACGAACAGGCCTTTACCGCCAACTTTGGCGAGGGGAACATCGAGAATTTTGTCGCCGCGACTGGTGAGTGGAACCAGCTCAACCAACAGGCCTGGATGGTGTTTTTCCAATTCGGCTTTGACATATTCTGCCTGCCAAAGGGCGAGCAAGCTTTTACGGGTGGCGATGCGCAGCGGGCGTGTTGCGGAGTAGGTCATGGTAGAAATCACACTATTCGAATAATAGTGGCCATGATAACACTCTGACTTGCGATAGGGATTGGTGGATGTTTGCGGAGGTAAAATCTGTGCCAAAAAAAACGCCAGCGTCGTGAGCTGGCGTTTGGTGCGAATTGCAGATTCGAATAATGCAGGGGCTTATTGACCCGCTTTCAGCAATTCCCAGTATTTTTCGTAAACCAGAACGGTATCACCCAGATCCTGATGGAAGCTGCCCTTGGCAATATCTTCCGCAGCAGGGAATACGGTTTTGTTGTTGCGCAGGGCTTCATCCAACATAGCTATGCCAGCAGTGTTAGGTGCGGCGTAGCCCAGCTCTTCGATGGCAGCTTTGGCACTTTCAGCGCGCAGCATAAAATCGATGAACTTGTGTGCATTGTCCACGTTGGCGGCGCCTTTTGGAATCACAAAGCTGTCAACCCAAAGTACTGCACCCTCTTCCGGATAAATATACTGCAGGTCTTCCATCTCTTGTTGCGCCATGTAGGCTTCGCCGTTCCAGATAGCGCCAATGCTGACATTGCCTTGAATCAATGGAGTCTTGGGCGAGTCAGAGTTGATCACTTTGATGCTGGGCCACAGGGTTTTCAATTGTTCGTAGGCCGCTTTAATTTCTTCTTCATTAGTGCTGTTGTTTTGGAAACCGGCAACACGCAGACCAACGTAGAAGTTATCGCGCACGTCGTCCATGATCATTAACTTACCGGCGTATTCAGGCTTCCACAAATCAGCCCACTTGGTGATTTTGCTGGCATCAACATCTTTGTTGTTGATCGCAATTGAGGTCGCGCCCCACAGGTAAGGAACACTAAAATCATTATTGGGATCGTAAGGTTTGTTCATCATGTTAGCGTCGAGATTGCCGTAATTCGCCAACAAGTCTTTTTTGATCGGTTGAATCAAACCTTCCTTGCGCATTTTCTCAACATAGAAAGTCGATGGCACGGCAACGTCATAACCCTTGCCTTCCATTAGTTTGATTTTAGCGTACATTGCCTCGTTACTTTCGTAAGTGGCGTATTCCACTTCGATGCCGGTTTCTTTGGTGAACTGTTCCAAAACGGCAGCAGGAATGTATTCGGTCCAGTTGTAGATCACGACTTTTTGCGGACCTGTTGGCGCGGGTGCTTCTGTTACAGCAGGCGCCGCTGTCGTTTCCGCAGGTGCTTGGGTTTCAGGTTTATCGGAACATCCACCAATCAAAAGTGCTGCGGCCAAAGCCAACCATTTTTTCATCTTATTTATCCTCACGTAAGAGAAGTTGGGAAATAACAACCAGAACCAAAGAAACAACTAACAAAATCGTCGAAATCGCATTTACCTCGGGTGAAACACCCACGCGCACCATAGAGTAAACCTTGAGCGGCAATATTTCATAGCCGGGACCAGTGACAAAGGCACTCACAATCACGTCATCCAATGACAGGGTAAAACTCAACAACCATCCTGCCGCAACAGCGGGTAACGCCAGCGGCAGAATAATTTTCCAAAAAATACTGCTCTCAGATGCACCTAAATCCCGTGCAGCCTCCAACATTTTCATATCAAACCCTTTGAGGCGCGAGTAGACCGCGACTATCACAAAAGGCAAACAGAACGTGATATGGCCAATCACCAATGAGATAAATCCCAATTTGATACCGAGCGCCATAAATACAATCAACAACGAAATCGCCATCACAATTTCCGGTGTCAGCATACTCACAAACACCATGGATGACAGCAGTGCTTTGCCTTTGAACTGATAGCGATGTAATGCAACAGCAGCAAGTGTGCCAATTACTGTGGCTACGCTCGCGGCAACAATGGAAACCGTTAGAGAATTAAGCGCAGCAGTCATCAAACCGTCGTTATTCCAGAACTTCTCGTACCACTTGAAGGTGAAGCCGCCCCACTTGATGCCATATTTGGATGCATTAAAGGAGTTCACTACCAGCACCAAAATGGGGATATAAATCAGAATCAGGATTATTCCGGTGAATCCCCATCTAAAAATCGGAGCCATTGAGTCCTCCTTGTTTATTCACGAAGCGTGCGGCGCGAAAATACAGCCACAGCATAAAGCCAAGCAACACAATCAGAATCACACTGAACGCCGAGCCAAACGGCCAATCGCGCGTGTGCAGGAATTGGGTTTTGATCACGTTGCCGAGTAGCAGATTTTTCGCACCGCCGAGCAGATCAGAGATGTAGAACATCCCCATCGCGGGCAGTAACACCATCAAACATCCAGCAACTATTCCTGGCGACGTAAGTGGCACAGTGATATGCCAGAAACGACTCAGGGGACCCGCACCCAAATCTTTCGCAGCGTGGTGTAACCGCACATCGAGTTTTTCCAGCGCCGAATACAGTGGCAACACCATAAATGGTAGCAAGATGTAGCAGAGGCCGAGAATGACCGCGAATTGGGTGTAGAGCAATTGTAAGGGTTTATCGATCAAGCCCAACCCAAGCAATGATTTGTTAATGATGCCCTGATTGCCCAAAATAAACTGGATCGCATAGGTGCGCACCAGCGAGTTGGTCCAAAATGGCAAAATCACCAAAAACAAAATCACCGGCTGCCAACGTTTGGGCAAGCTCGCTATCGCCATCGCAAAGGGATAACCCACCAGCAAACAAAATACCATCGCGAACAGCGACATGCGCAGTGAATCCCAGAGTACACGCAGATAAAGCAAATCCAGCGTGCGCACATAGCTGTCGACATTGACCGGCAAGCTTACCGTCGATTGTGGGTCGCGCGTTAGAAAGCTGGTGAAAATTACCAACAAGTTGGGGAAAAAGACAAACAGCGTCAACCAGACGCTGGCAAGTCCGATGGCCCAAAACCGAAATTGGCCGATGCTAAACTTCATGGGGCAACACCACTTCCCAGCCCGGCACCCACTTGATCGCCACTTTCTGGTTCAGGCTGTAGTCGAATGAAGGATCATCTTCGTCAAAAAATTCGCTCGCGATTACTTCCATGCCGGAAGGTAAACGAATCAACGAGTCGAGCGTTTTACCTTTGTAATTGCGCTCGACGACGGTGCCGACCAAGTACTGATCGGGATGTGGATCATCAATATATTCCACGCGCACATCTTCCGGGCGCAACAATACGTTAACCTTATCGCCCGCTTTAAAATTGTGTTCTGCGTGCAAACGCCATTGCAGGCCTTCAACTTTAACTTCGTATTCGTGATTGCCATCAACAGCAACTATTTCGCCGTCCAACTGGTTGATCTCACCAATAAACTTGGCGACAAATAANNCGGTCAGACATGGACAGCGCCTCTTCCTGATCGTGGGTTACGTACACAAAGGTAATGCCGAGTTTGCGCTGCAGACGCTTAAGTTCAATCTGCATTTGCTGACGCAATTTGTAATCGAGTGCGGAGAGAGATTCATCGAGTAACAGAAGCTTGGGGCGATTGACTACTGCGCGCGCGATCGCCACACGTTGTTGCTGCCCGCCGGAAAGCTGCGCCGGTTTGCGTTGGGCAAACTCACCGAGGCGCACCATTTCCAGCGCCTCAGTAACACGGGTTACAATTTCTTCTTTCGCCACGCCACTCATACGCAAACCGAAGGCAACATTATCAAACACCGTCATATGCGGGAACAATGCGTAGCTTTGGAAAACAGTGTTGATCGGGCGCTTTTCCGCAGGCACCTGACCAATATCCTGGCCGTCCAGCTGAATGTTGCCGGTATCGGTATCCTCCAGACCCGCAATCATGCGTAGCACAGTAGTTTTGCCGCAGCCAGAGGGACCTAAGAGCGTAAAGAATTCGCCGTCAAAGATGGTAAGATCAAAATTATCGAGAACTCGATTACTGCCATAAGTCTTGGACAGATTATTGAGAATCAGCAGGGCGCGCGGTTCATTCACCTCGACAGAGCTCCTCTAGTTATTTAGCAAGGGATCAGTAGTCACGTGCAAGCGCGCTCGGGACGTTTCAGGTCAGCAAAATAGAAAATAGTAGGATGCGAACCTACGCAAAAGAGGTGCCATTCTACGCAAAAGAGCAACTAAAAATCCAGCTTTCAAGGGCGCAAAACAACGCCCGCAAAATGCGGCTAAACCTCTGGATTTAAAGCAGAAAAATCAGGCCAAACAAACCGGCAGAAAACGAATCGACCCCAATGCGGGGTCGATAGCGGAAATAGGCTTGTTAGATAGGACGGCCACCGTAATCCGGTGTCGGCTTTTTGGGTGGGTCAGCAGTCACATTGGGCTCGACTTCATTGATCTTGCCACCGCGCGCAAGGAAGGCGGCGATCTGCGCCTCCAACTCTTCGCGCGCTTTCTGGCGCGACGCTATGCTGAAGTCTTCCAGCGCTTCGGACTCAACCACTTTTGCAGCGGGGGTAGCGTAACTCACTTCGTCACTATCGAGCGCATCATCCACCTCATCGGCATCGTCCTCCCCTTCTACGCCGGTGTCCTCGATTTCTTCGTCATTAATGGGGTCTTCATCAGTCATAATGTCACCTG
Organism: Cellvibrio sp.; assembly: GCA_003524365.1. GTDB lineage: Bacteria > Pseudomonadota > Gammaproteobacteria > Pseudomonadales > Cellvibrionaceae > Cellvibrio. The sequence goes on from DQHS01000211.1 coordinate 7,998, forward strand.
AAAACTTGTACAATGTAAGTTCTTAGTATTTTCGGCCCAACCGAAGCTTAGCTCAGTTCAACAAAAGCTTCGGCTAATATATAGCGCAGACTCTTTTAAACTTCATGATATTTGGTAATAAATTCTAGGCTTTTTTTATATTACCGATAGCCTCTGCGGCGGATTTTAGTTATTAACCTTAAGCAAGTCTAGCGCTCGCAGCAAGCGTGAAAAAAAGTTACAGCAAGTTTGATCGATTGCCGATTCCTTGCACATTAAACATCCATCATTAGATTAATTATCAGCCCCTATGAACTTCAAACGACTCGCAAGACATTTTCCCGAGCTAGCCGCGATGGAACCAGCAGAACAGCAGGCACTACTTACCCGAGCTTACCAAAACGCATTTTCCGCTGAGCACAAAATGAAAAACTGGCGCAACAACCTGATCAGCGCAGTCATCATGGCGAGCCTGTGTGTTTTGTTTGTACTCGTGCTACGACCAGCATTAGGCATGTCGCAACAAGCTAGTGCGATTGTCTTAATGTTGGTTGCACTACCCGCTTATTTTTTTATCCAGCACCACCGTTTTATTAACCAGATGCGCGGCAGCTTGCAAAAACTTTTGCCATAAAAAAACGCCACTGATTGAGTGGCGTTTTTATCGATCACAGCCTGTAATAAGCACTGTGCTGCGAGAATTAATTACACAGCATCAGAACCGGTTTCACCGGTGCGAATGCGGATAATTTCATCCAGCGGAGCGATGAAGATTTTGCCATCGCCGATTTTCCCTGTTTGCGCTGCTTTGGTAATAGCTTCTACTGCCTGCTCAACCATTGAATCGTCAACAGCCAATTCAATTTTTACTTTCGGCAGAAAATCTACAACATATTCAGCACCGCGATACAGCTCGGTGTGACCCTTTTGACGACCGAAGCCTTTTACTTCGGTAACAGTCATACCTTGAACACCTACGTCTGACAATGCAGTGCGCACGTCGTCAAGTTTGAACGGTTTTACAACAGCGGTAATCAGTTTCATTATTAATTCCTTTGCTGGAGTCTTGTGAATGCTGGTGCCGGAAACTCACGTCATCCTGTGATGACCCTGAGCCCGGAAACTTGAGGTAAAGATACACCCAAGCTTCACACATCAACAACAACTTTATAGCAGGTAAGGTGTTTACTCACTGTCACAAACACATTTGTGACAGTGAGCCGTTATCATTACTTGGAGCCAGTGAACTCAGGATAAGCTTCCATACCACACTCTGAAAGGTCGACACCTTCGAACTCGTCTTCCTCAGATACACGGATACCCATCACCAGTTTGATCACAAACCAGACAACCAGACTCACACCGAATACCCATCCGAAGATTACCGCAGCGCCGATCAATTGACCGAAGAAGCTAGTGCCATCGGCAGTGAACGGAACAACCAACAAACCATAGAGACCAGCGGCACCGTGAACGGAGATCGCACCAACCGGATCATCAATACGCAGCTTGTCCAAACCAAGAATACTGAATACTACCAACACACCTGCACCGACACCGATCAAAGTAGCAGTCAGCGCGCTTGGACTATCAGGGCTAGCGGTGATGGCAACCAAACCAGCCAAAGCACCGTTGAGGATCATGGTTAAGTCAGCTTTGCCAAACAGCAAGCGGGCAACAACCAAAGCACCAATCAATCCACCAGCTGCAGCAGCATTAGTATTCAGGAACACCATTGCAACGGTATTAGCGTTGGCGATATCGCCTAATTTAAGTACTGAACCACCGTTGAAACCGAACCAACCGAACCAAAGGATCAAAGTACCCAGGGTTGCCAGTGGCAAGTTAGCACCAGTGATTGCATTGATTTCTCCTTTAGGACCATATTTGCCCTTACGCGCACCCAGCAACAGCACACCAGCCAAGGCGGCAGAAGCACCTGCCAAGTGGACAATGCCTGAACCGGCGAAGTCTTTAAAGCCGAATTGGTCATCTAGATTCAAACCAAATACACCTTCAGCACCCCAAGTCCACGAACCTTCCATTGGGTAGATAAAACCCACCATTACCAGTGAGAACAGCAGGAATGCCCACAGCTTCATACGCTCAGCAACCGCACCTGACACGATTGACATACAGGTAGCCGCAAACACGACTTGGAAGAAGAAGTCGGAAGCACCGGAGTAAATAGAACCACCAGTAAATCCATCTTCACGCTCAGCGAAACTTTTCAAGGTTTCAGGAACATCTACGGCACCAATGCCACTCAGGAAAAAGCTGCCGCCATACATAATGGCGTAACCGCACACCAGATACATGGTGCTGGCAGTGGCATAAAGAACAACGTTTTTGGTCAGAATTTCTGTGGTGTTTTTAGCGCGAACCAAACCCGCCTCAAGCATGGCGAAACCGGCCGCCATCCACATTACCAAGGCACCACATACTAGAAAGTAAAAGGTGTCCATCGCGTACTGAAGATGATAAATATTCTCTTCCATTGGTTTTTCCCCGTCTGTTTATTAAAAGTGAATTACAACGCTTGGTCGCCGGTTTCGCCGGTGCGGATACGCACCACCTGCTCCAAATTGGATACAAAGATTTTGCCGTCACCAATCTTGCTGCTATTTGCAGCCTTACTGATGGCCTCAACCACTGAATCAGCCTCAGCGTCCGAGACGGCAATCTCTACTTTGGTTTTCGGCAAAAAATCCACCACGTACTCTGCCCCACGGTAGAGTTCGGAATGGCCTTTCTGACGACCAAAACCTTTTACCTCGGTCACGGTCATGCCGTGCACACCTATATCGGAGAGGGCTTCACGCACCACATCCAACTTGAACGGCTTGATGATCGCTGTTACCAATTTCATTCATCGCGCTCCTGAAAAAAATTCCCGCACCCGAAGGTGCAGGAAACACCGGAAAGACTGTCTAAGTGAGAGTTGATGCTGCAAAAATCTGCCAAATCCGATATCCCTTCCAAAACAGATACTGCTAAAGCAACCATCCTGACCGACATTAATTACTCAATTAGGATTTTGCACAGAGCAGGCCAATTTCATTAAATACATATAAATCATAGACTTATAACATTTCACTGCACATAAAAGGGTAAATATCCAAGTTCGCATACAAGCATTGCACCATTTTTGACCAAAGAGCCAAACAACAAGCACCAATAACGATCACAGACACCNNGGGGACGGGGTAAACTGCAAAACCTGGTCAATCAAAATAAAGAGGATGTGATGCTAAAAGATATGGCTCAGCGATTACTGGACGAGTTGCACGCACAACTTCCCAATGCAGCCCAATTGCTACCCAAACGCGAACTCGATATAGCCTTACAGGCGGCACTGGCGCGGCTGGACTTGGTCACTCGTGAAGAGTTTGATGCGCAGACCGCTGTGCTGCAGCGCACACGCCAAAAACTGGAAGCGCTTGAACAGGAGCTGGAGCGACTGGAAAAGTAAGGAGAGAGCAATCGGCAATTGTTTTCTGCCGTCTGATTGATTTATAGTCGCCGAGGATTTCGCTGCAAGGTTCGCAGCGCAGCGGAAAAACTGTTCAAAAACAACAAGGACCGTCAATGTCACTCGCCATCGTAAACTCGCGCGCCAAACTCGGCATTAATGCCCCCCAAGTCACCGTTGAAGTCCACATCTCTAACGGCTTACCCAGCCTGTCTATCGTGGGGCTCCCCGAAACGGCGGTAAAAGAAAGTAAGGATCGAGTGCGCAGCGCTTTGATCAACAGCCATCTGGAATTTCCCGCCCAACGTATCACCGTAAATTTGGCACCGGCCGACCTTCCGAAAGAGGGCGGCCGCTACGATCTACCTATCGCACTGGGCATACTCGCCGCCTCCGGGCAAATTCCATTGGATCAATTGGAAGGCTACGAATTTTTGGGAGAACTCGCGCTGTCAGGCGAGCTGCGCCCTATTAGTGCCGCACTTCCCGCCGCGCTCGCCTGTGGCGATGCTGCTCGCGACTTGATTATTAGCGGCGCCAACGCTAAGGAGGCGGCCTTTAGCAGCATTACGCGCGTATTTGGTGCAGAGAATCTATTGCAAGTTTGCGCGCATTTGCACCAGCGCGAGCAACTGCCGCAGGCCGTGGCCGAGCAGGATAACGACAGTTTCAGCGATGATCCGCTTGATATTCTCGATGTAAAAGGCCAGTCGCATGCCAAGCGTGCGCTCGAGATTGCCGCTAGCGGCGGCCACAATCTCCTGTTTTACGGCCCACCGGGCACGGGTAAAACCATGCTCGCCAGCCGCCTACCCGGAATCTTGCCGGGGCTGAGTGAACGGGAAATGCTGGATGTGGCGGCGATTTATTCAGTTGCCGCGCAATCGCAGGATTATCGCGGGCGTCGCCGCCCCTTTCGCTCGCCGCACCACACAGCTTCCGCAATTGCACTGGTTGGCGGCGGCAGCAATCCCAAACCGGGGGAGATTTCACTTTCCCACGCGGGGGTTTTATTTCTGGACGAGCTGCCCGAATTTCCGAGGAAAGTACTTGAAGTACTGCGTGAACCGCTCGAAAGTGGCGAAGTGAGAATATCGCGTGCACGCAGCCAAGCTTGTTTTCCCGCGCGCTTTCAACTGGTCGCGGCAATGAATCCGTGCCCCTGTGGATATCACGGCAGCGACGCCAATCGCTGCCGCTGCACACCGGATCAGGTTAAGCGCTATCGCGATAAGATCTCTGGCCCGCTGCTGGATCGCATCTTTTCCTTATGTACATTTAATATAGGAAAAATGTTGCCCCGACTGGCATCATGAATGAGTAACGCAACTTAGCGGAAGCCTTCTTTCATGACTTGTTCAGTAAAAAAGCTTAAAAACTTTACATATCACGGTCATTACTTTGATCTGCTCTATGTAATTTTAGACGAAAATGGCTCGCCTCCAATTCTCCCGTTACTTTACACAACTTACCTATGCCGATTCGGTGAAGTATTTGAGCTCAAGGTAACGGCTGGGACACCACATGAATGTTCCACATCAATCCTCGAATCCCGAGAAGTTTCGGATAAGACAATCCGAGCGTATGTGTACGCCTTATCAAAATTTTTAAGCTATTTAGACCTAACAAAAAAGAGCCATAGTACTCAGGGAGCACATGGCTCTTCGGCATGCAGCGACAAATTCGTAAACTTTTATATAAATACCATCCTAAGCCAAGACTTGGAAGCCGCAAGCTCTAATGAGGTGCACCGCGCTTCATTGAGCGCCTATTTCAATTGGCTAGATTATTTTGCAGTGAAACCTCGATTGGAATTAAGGACTTTTCGAATTACAAAGCAGAAACTCGTTGAGAACAGCAAGAAGGAGAACTACATACAGTATGTCACTAAATACAATAGAACTAAGCTGATTAACGTATGCGTGATGCTTTCTGAAAAGTTGATGATGCGAATGGGATTCGAGGTTGGTTTAAGATCCTCCGAACTCACAGGCCTAGTTGTTTCAGGAAAAGGAAAGTTACTTGAGCTCTTCGAGAAATTAACGGATAAAAAGTTTTTGCACCATCATGAATTTTCGTATTTCCTTGAGGGAAAATACACAAAAGGCGGAGTATCAAGATGGATTTACTTTGACAGAATTTTATTAACCGACATGAAACGGTACTTCGACACGGAGAGAAAGAGTATCGTTAAAAAATCAAAAATCTATAGCGACAAATTTTTCTTGAGACGGGACCGGGGAAATGAAGGAGAAGGGATAGGTTCAGAACAGGCCTCTCGAGTTTTCAGAAAACGTTCTTCGCAAGCTGGTTTAAATAAATTACTACACTTCCATGATCTTAGACATACGTTCGCTACCGAATTATTTCATCGTGAAACATCCCAAAACGGGGGCAGGGAAAATCGCTCCGAATCAGCAGCTTTAATAGTTGTTGCACAAAGACTTGGACATAAATTCACTAAGTCAGGTCATGCACCTGCAGCAACGACGCGCTACATCCGAGCTTGGCTACAAATGCAGGAGCTAGAGGCATGAGTTCAAAATCTGATGAGTTAGACGGAAAATCCGCAACCAGATCATATAATTCATTTGATGCGGTAATGGGAATTGAATCAAGTTTTTCAAATGATGATATTACAAAAGTAGTAGAGCTATTAACTTTCCGTAGTAACAGGTTAATCAGAATCACCTCAGAGAATGAGGACCACAATGCTATCTATCGAGCGATTAAGATAGCAATGGGCGCTGCATGGTATGACGAATTAAAACTCGAAACACAAGTAGCGTACCAATGGAGATTAAACGATTTCATTAAATGGATGAATGTAACCGACCACACAAGAACCAGTTTAAACCGATATGAATGCTTGAATGATTATGCTGCTTATCAGATTAACGAACGTAAAACAAAAAGAACTAGCGTTTCGTTTATAAAAAATTTTATTCGGCGCGGATGCGATAATCAAGATCTATCAAGACGCGACTTTTTATATCTACACAATCTTGTCAAGGTCAGCAAAAAGGATTTAAAAACACCAGCTGAAGGGTACACCTTAACTGATTGGTTCTCATTGCCTTGGCTACGCGATGCATTGGGTGATAAAAAATATCTTCAATTAGAGAGCCCTTCTCGCCTACTTTTGAGCTTCAGAGTGACTGTCGCGACAACTCTTCTGTATTTACTCGAATGTCGAAGCTTATGGTTTCAAAAGATTCACACTGCTCCGATTAAACGTGATTGCACAAAATGGCATTACCATTGGGCTTTCAACTTAATGAGTCAGGTAGCAAAATTCGACGAAGACGCTAATGCTGCGGACGCGCTGAGCAACTGTCTATACTTAGATCTGATTAGCAGATCCAAATACCAATACTTCAATCAATTTATTCCCCGACTCTCGGCTTGCACCCCTAATGGCCTCTTTACCTGTTGGATTAGTCCTTCAGTTTTTGATGAAAATTATCATCATAACTACTCAGTAGTAGAAGAGAAGTTAGCTGCCTGGCTTATGGCATGCGAAGCGATTCAGCCGACAGATATTGGCAAGCTTAAGACCAGCGACTACGCGATGGAATTTAGCAATGAAGGAAGACTGCTCTTCATGCAATGCACCTATTATAAAGGTCGTGCTGCTACCTTCATGCATCCAAAAATCCTTATGGCATCGGCTCGTTGGACAAAAGCGATTCATGAATATATTAAGGGGATTGAAAATGGAGGAATGCTATTTCGATCTAACATTCACGCAGCCAGTGTAATCACAAACATAGAGGCACAAATGGGGAAAGGCCCCTTTGACTTTCTATATAAACTTTGGAGCTCAGCTCACTTTAAAGAGATACTTCTTCCCGCTTTGGCACGTGCCAAAGCGTCCAGCATATTTGTTGATGCGATTTTATGTTTAGGCAATGGCAGTCCAACTTATAGTTCTTTGAGCACTCGCTCTAAAATAACTCGAAAAGAATATGAGCTTTCATTCCCTAGGCCTCTACCAACTACATTGTTTCGGCTGACGCACATAAAAACCACCGCCGTTCATGCAGGCTCCGACATGTATCGAGAATCAGATTTGATTAACCATCATTCGCATTCTTCGAAAACAGAAAAACATAGTTATCTAACTGACAAAAACAAGGATTGGGTCAATCGTTGCGGACGCATTACAAGGATGGTTCTACATGATTTGCAGAAATTTGTATATCAACCTTCACTTGAGAGAATCATAAATAAAGTTTCTGATTATGAGCAAAAGACAACCATAAGTAGTGAAGAAGTTAAAATATCATCGTCCTCTCAGCAAACATCCGACATGTACCTATCGAACTATGATGAGTACGAAGAGATCATCGTTACTGACAACACTGATACTGCATTGTATTTCATGCATTACCTAACTGAGGCAGAAGCCCATATTGATCAGCTTTTACAGTCACGCCCTGATTTCGTTGAACATACTCTAATACCAAGAGTTGAATGGATGACTCGAACATTGAATAGAATGGCAAGCGCTAGCGCCGCTAATGATCAATACCAAAAATTAGCAAAATATTTCCCTCCAATGTTTTCTCACTTAATGGAGACGATGGCATGCGCACTTTAAACATCAATGAGAATGCGGGTCTTGACGCCGTAGAATTGCAAGCTAGATTGAACGCTATTCCTGGATCGAAGGGCAATTCATTTTCTAATGATACATGGCATTTTTATTCTCCAAGTGGAGCCGAGTCTACGTTAGACTTTCAGGAAATTAAATTTCTATCCGAAAATTTCCCAGACTGGTGCGCCAAGCTAAATTTTGATTTGGTCATGATTAGTAAAGTAATGTGGCTTGATGCGAGCAGCAATGCATTATCGACGTATCAAGCAAGACTTAAGGGAATTATTCTGTTTTGGGTCGCCTTGGCTAAAATCCGCTCCTATCAGTTGAATCAAGATAATGCAATGCAAGTTGTGGAGATATTCTTATTACAGAATTTTGAAAAAAATGACCTCATTCGCCGCATCAATATTTATTCACATATTCAATTCCAGCGGCTTTTTAGGCTCGAGGAATGGAAGCATACGTTTCGTGTATTGGGAATGCATAACCTGATTGAAAATGTGAAAGGTAGTTCAATTAAAAAAAATCTTCGTGAGTTAATCCCCACCCTCACCAACGATGAGTTAACTTACGCCGACTGGATGGCGGGCGGTACTTTAAATAATCTCACACTCGATTATGGACAGTACTATATCGAACACTGCATGAAGTTCTTTGGTGAAAACATTGCATTCGCGACGGCGATATCAGCGACCTATGCCTCAGTTGACCATTTTTGCCAAACTATCCAAAGAGAACGCTCTACAGTTTTACAATGGACCACGGAAATTTTAAATGGCAGATCTACTGAGGATATTGTCGGGTTTTCTGATAGCTCTAACGGCAGGACCAGTTCCCGAACAATAGAAAGTCTGCGTGACTTGGTGGTTCAACAGTTTCAGAAAGTTTACAGTGACGAAAGCTTTTTGACGTTGATTTTAAGTGAGGCCGGAATTATTCCACTACTTGAATTGCTTAATATTAATACTTCGCAAGCGAATTATGACAGGATGAGCGCTATAACCTGGAATTGGATGTCAACCCAAAATCGCGATGAAACTTCTCAGCTACTTGCGCAGACGGACAGTTCATTAACACTTGAAAAATTTTTAGCCGTGTTAGACATTCTTCGGCTAAAGCATAATTCCACCACTTTCAACATGCCAACTATAGAAGATTATCACTCACTGGGTATCTTTGAACCAGTGAGACTTAACAGCCACAATAAACCTGCAAGGAAGTTGGCGCGTTTAGTAGAAGCAGCTGGGCTAACAAGTCTGGTTGCACTTACAGGTTGGAGACAAAGCGAATTTGGATTTTCAATTTCCGATTTAAAAAAAATGCTCAACGCCGATTTACTTGATCAGCATGCGTTCCCGTTTAGATATCAAATTCACTGGTTTGTCTTCAAAACTGGAGGGGATATTCGACAATGGAGAGAAATTACTTTTTACACGAATGTACTGATCGAAAGAATGCAACGACTGACAGTTGCAGATGCGAATCACCCCTGCTTATATCGCACTAATTCTCAAAGATCTAATCTTCAAGACTCCACCGCTTCGGTATCCAGGGCCGTCACCTTGCTATGGACTCACTACGCCCACAATTATGAACCATTTAAAATGATTGAAGAGTTGGAGCGCTGGCACCAAATTGCCGCAATGAAATCAAATAACGAAACCCTGTCGTCGATTGATCTTAAGGATTTTAATCGTTTGATAGCACTCAGGACTATTGAAGAATGGCAGAGTCTCGACATTTCAGGAGATTTACGTGAGGCGTACCGCATATGCCGGCAGCAATTACCACTTCTTCAGTTTTTTTTAGCAGATGCAGCCAGTGTAGATAAAATGAATTGGCTGGTTCGATATAAAAATCAAACCTTGCGACCTGATTGGATAGAGCTAATCGACAACATTCTTAGCGATGAAACAAAGAGCTGGATCGCTTCCTTGGATGAGTCCGCTTGTAAGCAGGTTGGGATTGTGAAGCCAATCATCTCAGAATTGATAGCAGACTACTTATACCCTAGCCCCCACGCATTCCGCCACATCTGGGTCGAGGCCGTGTACCGACGACGAGATGGCGATATAGGATGGATTGTCCGAAGCCATTTCAAACACATAACTAGATCACAATGGCTTGCGTATGTTCGCAATAAAGATAACAGGGCTATTCATAGGGCAGCAAAGGAAGAGGTCATCAGCTCACTCGTACATAATTACTTAGATAAGCGTGGCCAAGGATATACAGGTAATCTCCATGTGTGGTTACGTCGAATATTAAATAAAACCCATGTTTTGACGTCCAACGAGCAAAAGGACTTTTTCGACAGAATTGCGACTGTAGAAATCGTAGATGTGCGCTCTAATCCTTGGGGATATTGCCTCCTTAAACGTCGCACCCAAGCAAAAGCGAAATGCGCTGCCTTTGGAATTCCTGAGCAACACAATGCCGCTCCTGATCTATGCTTAAGCTGCATTCACAATCTAATGCAACCGGAACATGTTGATTGGCTCGTTTTTAGTGCCGCCCCACATGTTGAATCTTTAAAGAGCCCAGGTGTTCCCAACATTTTCAGGGACGCCTCGATTGAATTTGTAAGTTCAGTAATGAAGCAAGTTAAATCTTTAGATCCAAATCATCAAGCCATTCCAGAACTCTCTCAAGCTCTTAATGCGTGTTCATTGGAGAGGACGCATCAATGATCTTGAAATATTTTGAACAAAAAGCTGTTGGGGATAGATCCATTTTGATTGATGACGATCAACCATCTTGGACTTCTGATAGAAATGCAAGCCTTGCTGCTTGGAAGTTCGTTGAAGAGTCTCGAAAGGAAAAGATTAATCACATAAAATTGCATCACAAAGTAACAGATTTTCCTTCGAAATCGTCATATCAAATCAAGCCGTCGGAAGTCGCAAGAGCACTTAAGATTAACCGTACTACGTTAATGCATACCTCGACATATTCAGAACATTTTTCCACTTATCTTGCGCATGTAAATGCAGAACTTGAGTCGCTCAAAGACGCTCAAATCGAAAGCAAAAAACTAAGTCGATCAAGAGGGACTATTCGAAACAATAAAGATCAGCTTGTGGCGATAAATGCAGGATTAAAGCAACGCATCAACGAGCTTGAACAATTAAAAATTCGAGAATTGGTTACGTATGCATTCGATCAACTTCCCTTGCCAGTTAAAAAGAAATTGGGCATTGATTAAAAAAGAGTCATTTCATGGATTAGCTTGGTTATCCTTTGACCATCTTTGAATTTCCCAAGGTTAAAAATTAGGTTCGTTACCAGCAGCGGCCTGCCGCAGTATTAGCCTATGAAAGCAACGGCTTGGTGTTTGAGAAAGCTAATACCTACAGCGAATCGTTCCAGCTACAATTCTTAGGGAATTCACTTCAGCACGCTGAGTTGCTTTTCCCGCCAATCAGTATTTGGTGTGGCTTATTCGAGCGTAGCCTGAAGGGGAGCGCACATATGTGTGGGCAGAATGGAAAGCGTCGCCTAAGCTTCCTTTGGGGAATTATGAGTAACTGCGGAGTGAACAAATGCTAAGGAATATCCCACGGCCGGAAGATTTTGCTTTATTAAGTGTGCAATATCTCGCGCAGGCCATAGATCACATCTTAAATACTGAGAAAAATTTTGGCGATTTCACATTATCTGATACGGAATATACGGATGAGCCTTGGGAGCATCATCAGGGTATTCTTGGAAACTCATTAATTATGCTATTTCTAAGTATCGAAAACTATTTAAAAAGTGAAATCTGCAAGGTCTCACCACTGCTCCTCATTTCCAATGAGCCCAGCAAATGGGGAGTAAAAAATGTCGATAAAGATTTCGAAGACCAATTTTTTCATCCCTTCGATGACCTAATCGTTATATACCAGGAAATTAAGGGAGTTGCGTTCGATGCGGCTCTTAAATCAGATTTTGAGGTATTACGAAAGAAGAGAAACAAATGTGTACACGGAATACAACGCGAGAAGATGACGCCCCAATATGTGCTTGACGCTATGCGTGTATTTTTAGTCAAAATATGGGGGGTAAGTTGGTTACAATCTTTTCGTGAAATACTCCTTACCGAAGATTTTTATGGTCTTGACTCAAAAGACTGTGAGGATTTGAAGATACTTGAATATTTTACCCTGTTTGAAAAGTATTTTTCGGAAGATGATTTCAGAGATTTAATAGGAATGCCGTCTAGAGGGCGGAGATTCTTTTGTCCAGAATGCGAAACAAAAAAAATCGAAGCGGGATTAATTTACGACGCTGACTATGCCTTGCATAATCATGCCAACCAAGAGGTAGAGTGTTATTTATGTACATCGAGCACACCAATAACTTATAAACAATGTGTTTCACCTACGTGTCAATGCGACATCATATGTTTAAGTGAAGAGAGCATTGCCTTGGAACTTGATACCTGCCTACATTGCTGGCAGGACCAAACGTAATAATCACTGGTGGTGTTATCAATAATATTTCGACCGTCCAAAATACCTGACTGATGGCTCTACGCATTAGCTTCGAATTACCCGGTAAAAATACCCAATAGTAAGCAATTTTTAAAAATCTCAGGATGCTTCAAATATCATAACGTTGGAAATATTTGAGGCAGTAGACGATAAACATAAGCATGGCAGTGATAGAAAATCATTTAGCTTTTTGTGGTGCCATAGGAGGCCTTCGTGCACATATCAAAACTATCGATAGTTAATTATAGAAACTTCTACCGAGCCAATTTATTTTTCAATAAAGGGGTGAATACCATTATTGGTGAGAATGGCTCCGGAAAAACTAATCTCTTTCGAGCCATGAGGTTACTGCTTGATGACAACATGGTTAGGGCTGCGTTTAGGCTTGATGAAACGGACTTTCATCGAGGGCTAGATGACTGGCGAGGTCACTGGATAATTATCAGCATGGAATTCCAAGACATAGGACCGGATGAAGCGATCCAAGCTCTATTTCAGCATGGTACAGAAATTCTTGATGGCGATCCAATTATCAAAGCAACTTATAATTTGATCTTTCGTCCAAAAAAAGATATTCGAATAAAATTATCTGAATTGTCAGAATTTGATTTTGGTGGTTTAGATGAGATACGTGACCAAATTACAATATCAGACTATGAGACGGTATTTACTGGTAGGAGCACAATTGATTTCACGGATGAAGATAAATATAAAAGAATCGTTGGCGACTTTGAATCCTGCATTTTCTCTGATGATGTCGAATTTCCCGAAGTAGGTTCCCGCGTTCCAAGCATTCTTTCCGTAGCTAAGGAGATTTCATTTACTTATATTCAAGCATTGCGAGACGTAGTTGCAGAATTCCATAACAATAGAACCAATCCCCTATTCACCTTACTGAAAAGCAAAAGTGGTGAAATTGATCCTCATGTAATGGAGCCAATAATTTCAAAAGTTCATGACTTAAATACCTCTATTGAAGCATTAAAAGATGTTCAAGAAGTTCGCGAAAACATCAGAGATACAATTAAAGAAGCCGTTGGTGAGACTTACTCACCTAAGTCACTTTCTATAAAGTCTGATCTCCCTGACGAAGCTGAAAAGCTATTTCAATCGCTTAAACTATTTATTGGCGAATCCGAAGAAGGATATGAAGGTGGCATCCATGAGTTAAGTCTGGGAGGCGCGAACCTCATTTTTCTAACTCTAAAATTGTTGGCGTTCAAATATCAAAGCACAGAGCAATCATTAGCGAATATCCTGTTGATTGAAGAGCCTGAAGCACACATTCACACGCACATTCAAAAAACATTATTTGATCGCATAGGTTACTCTGATACACAAATAATATATTCAACCCACTCTACACACATTTCCGAAGTTAGCAATATCGAAAATGTTAATATACTGGGAAGAAATGGATCAATGTGCGAGGCTTATCAGCCTTCTACCGGCCTTGAACCTCAACAATGCAGAAATGTTCAGCGATATCTAGATGCAATAAGAAGTAATTTATTATTTGCTAAAAGCGTTTTGCTGGTTGAGGGTGACGCAGAAGAAATATTAATTCCGATTTTGGTAAAAAAGATTATCGGTTTAAGTTTGGATGAGTTGGGTATAAGTCTTATCAATATCCGAAGCACGGGGTTTAAGAACGTTGCAGTACTGTTTGACAATTTAAGAATACGTAAACGATGCAGTATCGTTACTGATCTAGATTCAGCATATCTCGATACAACTCCGGCACCACAAGATGATGAAGGATTAAAAAATCTAAAAATAAAATGTCAAAACTCTGCCGCAGCAGGAGCATTAAGAAAAATTGATCTTGATGCATTTGTAAAGAACAACCCGTGGCTCTCAGTTCATTACGCGTCCCACACGTTTGAAGTTGATTTTGTTCTTGCCGGAAACTCACCAAAAGTGATTGAAATAGTTCCCACTGTGTATAAACAGCAAGCCACTATAACGACGGCCGTGTCGGACCTTAGTTCGCAAAATTCAGCTCTACGAGCCCATAGAGTTTTAACTATGGCCAATAACGAAGGGAAAGGCTGGTTCGCAATATTGCTAGGAAAGGTTATTGATCATAAAACGATATTGCCATCCTATATAGCCGATTCGATAGCTTTCGCACAACCAAAACTTTCTCCTGAGCTGTTCCATTATATTTATAGCTATCGAATAAACTCCGCACTTAAAGCTAATAATATAACAGTGCAGACTGCACAGCATGCCAGAGATTTTCTAAAGCAATTCAAGGTGGGAAATCTAGACATTAATGGTGTCAAAACCGCCATGGCCGCACACCTTCCTGGAGATCAAATTCATAATTTGCTGGTAAAATTTGTATGAGTTTTTCATGGACTGAGAAGGATTTAAACTTTGAACAAAGCAATGCGGTTCTGGAACCTATCAGCTCACTGGTTATAGCCTGCCCTGGTAGCGGCAAGACAAAAACTTTAACGCGTAAGATTGCTTATGAGCTTTCAAGGCTGACCTCTTCTAGACAGTTTATCGTAGCAATTACATATACCCATCGTGCTGCAGATGAGATTCATGAACGAATTGAAGACCTTGGTGTAGACACATCTCAATTATGGATCGGCACCATCCATTCATTCTGCTTAGAGTGGATCATCAAACCCTATGCAATTTATCAACCTGAACTTTCAAAGGGATTTAAGGTGATCGACTTGCATGATAAGGAAAAGCTGTTGGAAGAGTTGTGTAAACCGTACTCATCCCAAAGAGTTACGTTTTGGGATTGTGAGTATTATTTTGGCCCAACTGGCTATTCTCTTGGATGTTCGGATACTTCAAAACATCCAGCTATTCACAAAGTATTAACTGAGTACTTCAATAGGCTATCAGCAAATCGCCAAATCGATTTTGAACTAATTCTGTGGCTTTCGTTGAAATTGATCGAGAGCCTTCCAAGAATTAGCAAGTTATTGTCAAAACTATTTCCCCTTATACTCGTTGACGAGTACCAAGATACAAAGGAAATTCAATACAATATCATCGCATCCATTTTGCGCACAGGCCAAGAAAGTTCGCGATTGTTTATGGTCGGAGATCCCAATCAAGCGATTTACACTTCGTTAGGCGGTTACCCCATTGCAATCCAGGATTTGGCAAAATTAACCACATTAACAATTAAAACTCTTTCACTGTCAGCAAATTATCGATCCTCGAAACGGGTTATTGATTACTTTGGAAATTTCAGCGTCAACAATTCTATTATTACCGCAGAAGGCGAATATCGAGACTATGCATCAAGGATTACGTACAACGATCAGATAAATAGAGATCAATTGATCAATGAAATCGCTAAAGTGGTCCGATATAGTGTAGAAACTTTAGGTATTTCGCCAAAAGAGATCTGTATATTAGCTCCGCAATGGGTACATTTAGCCGTAATGACCAGAGGGCTTATCGCGCAGATGCCCGACTATCATTTTGATGGGCCAGGAATCGTTCCTATCGCGCGAGATATTGATAATTTTTGGTACAAACTTTCCCGTATCGCACTTACCGAACCATCGCCGCAATTATTCATTCGCCGAATGAGATGGGCCAGAGAGGTTTTACACGATTTAGCTGATGCTGGCGTAGATGCTTCTAGGCTTGATCCTCGTCAACTTCTTCGACAATGCAATTCACTTTCTATACAAGAAAATGATGGTCTTACATATCTGAAAGTTTTCTTTGACAACCTCTTCAGCGCATTGAATATTCCTTTTCACATGTTCGATAGCCTTGAACAGCAATATCAAGCATTTATTGCGAGTGCGGAATCCCGGATCGAAAGAATTTTGAAAGAAGGGGTGAATCAAATCCGAGATTTATCATTTTTTAAAAAGGCGTTTACTGGTCGGTCTGGTATCACGGTATCTACCATTCATGGTGTCAAGGGTAGTGAATTTGATATAGTGATTGCGTATGCCCTATTAGAAGGAATGGTTCCACACTTTAATGATCAGCTAGGAGATATTAGTGCCTCTCGGTTGCTTTATGTCGTTGGTTCTAGAGCGCGAAAAAATCTTCATCTCTTCTCTGAAACTGGTAGATCACGAGGCAAATACGGTGACTACCTGCCAACTAAGAAACTAAAGTCATGTAATTTTACATATGATTGAAATTTGGTATACGTATCCTGTTTACATTAATCGAAGAGGCGCGATGAGAAATTGTTACTACACTTTTGGCTCACTGCAACTTATGATAGGGAAATGGTGATTTAATCCGCCATATTTATTTCTATTTCAGCGTGTTTCGAATGGATGTTTTTTACTTTCGTATTGTTGGCAATGCAGCTAAATAAAATCTATACTATTTCGACTGGTTTAAGTATTCAGCTCTACCTTACATNNAGCAACTTACCACTGTTTTGCCAATAGAACCGTTCACTGCAAAGCGAGCGGTTTCTTATTTTTGGCCATGTAACTTTTAGAAGTTTACATCGCGCTAGGCGCTGACAGTTGGCGCGCTTGTTAAAATCTTTTATACTTTTTTTACTGGTTAATGTATCCGTCACGATGTGACTCTGGTACAGCAACTGACCATTGCTTTACCAACAGCAACGCTTCTATAATGGCTTTGCTGACAAAGTATCTGCACGACAACGAAATATGCACGACGACAGGGCAACTTACCAATGACCTGTCACAAAAAGCCGCCTACGCAAATAGGTGGCTTTTTTGTTTCTGTCCTATCAATAATTAATGCCTCAACTCATCAAACTTTCCATCGCGACCCGTTAACCACCCTGCGTCCCATTGATCGGTCTAACGTTGCAACAGGTGCACTCATGTTCATACCAATTTAAAAGCAGTCAACAGTCAGGACGGCTCTCCTCGCCGGGAAGGCTTAAGCGCTGATGAGCCAATCGTCTGGCGGTACTACTGTTGGAACGCCGGTGGGTACAGCATCTTTGTACGTCTTAACAGATGTTACAGTCAGCTTGGTAAATATTTTCGGTTGATCGAGCAATGCTGCAATCACAGGGTGTTTTGAGGATGCATCCGAAAGCCAGAGATCCAGGAAATTCGGATCATGCGGCAACATCAGCGGGAATGCATCGTCGTGATAATCCGTGAATCGGGGATGTGCGTCGCGGGTAATTACTGCACAACTGTAACAGCCGTTGGGAAACTTCCGGTAAACACACCCCAGTAATAACGGCTTCTCGCCCGCCACAAAAAATTGAGTCTTTTTGCCATCACGTTCAATAGCTTCACCTACCGCTGTGCTTATCGCGATTCCGCGACGACACTCGATTGCGTCCTTCCAAGTGTCAAGGTGCAGGTTTCTTGCGTTGAGCGAAGGTACTCGATTGTTAACCCATAGCGTCTCGCCCTGTTGTTTACACACATACCACCAAGTCGCATCAACGGTTCGCAATTGACCGTCCTCCCGGATAATCAAATCCTTGATTTGGTTCTGTGGCGTATTGCCAAATGCGGGACGAAAATGTTGTGCATTTCCGTCGTCGGGAAACTTGAATTCTAGCTGCGGCATTCCGATCAACTTCAGGAATTCCTTCAAATCTTTGGGGCCGATATGACGCCTTAAATAACCGCACATGGCTTAACTCCAAATCTACCAGGTCAAAAATGTTCTAAACGAGTTAGTTGACTGTACAGTGGTTTGCCGGCCTATACTGTATATATCTACAGTATAGTGACAATCATGAATGAGATACCACCCGAACTTCCAGCCAAAGTATCGCTTGAGCAGCTTTTGCTCCGCGAGGACATGTGGATGGGCCATTCCCAGCGCTTCACGACACGTGCAGCCGTTGATACCGGCTATGAAGAACTGAATACCGGCCTATTGAACCGTGGGTGGCCTTTAGGAAGTTTAGTTGAGGTGTGCCAACAGGACATGCAGGGCGAATGGCAATTGTTCACGCCATCGCTGCTTGAACTGCCGGGCCTGATCGTTCTGTTAAACCCTCCAGCTGCCCCTTTCAGCCAAGCCTTCATTCAGGCAGGAATTGATCTTGAGCGCTTACTGGTTGTGACCGCCGCTGAGAAAAATCATTTCATCGCGTGCTTCATTGAGTTGTCGCGGGCTAGCGTCGGAGCAGTACTCGCGTGGCAACCCAAAGAATCGATGACGTATACCGAGCTCAGGAAGTGCCAGCTTGCATCTACTGAGGGCTCGGGGCTCTCGGTGATGTTTAGACCAGCATCGGCGCAGCAGCAAAGCTCGCCCGCGACATTGCGGGTGTATGCGCAGATTGTGCCTACCGGTTTGGAGATCACCGTTTTTAAACAAAAGGGCCATCTGCAAACTCAACAAGCCAAGCCTATTGTGCTCCCTCTGCCAGACCAATGGCAGCCGATATTGCCCTACCATGCCCTCAACCAGCATGCACCAGCTATTAAACCGGATGTGAAGCCACAACGCCTTGCCACTGTGACGCCGCTGCGAGGTAAGACGTGAATGTCGCAAGTTCACGACTCTGGCTAGCTATTCGATTTTCTGACCTTCCACTGACCGCTCTGAAACTCGATGACTCTGTAGAAAAGCCAATAGTCGTTATTCAAAAAAAACGGGTCATCTTTGCTAACGCGTTGGCCGAAGAGGCTGGTGCGCGGGTGGGCATGGATATCACCACGGCGCAATTGCTCAGTGGCTGTGAAGTTGTTGAGCGCGACGAAGCAAAAGAGCAATCAGCTCTGAGTGAACTGTCGGAACAGTTCTACCACTTCAGCCCTTACATTGACCGTTATCGCAGTGATGAACTCGCGCAGTCCGGCTTGCTGCTGGAGATTTCCAGTTGCCTGAAACTATTTGGTGGCCTCAACGCTTTATCAGAAATCGTGTTTACTCACCTTGCACAAACTCTTTACGGTTTTGAATACGGACTAGCGCACTCCGCAAAAGCCGCATGGTATCTGTCGTTTGATCATTATGAAATTGTAGGCAATGAAACCAAGTCACTTTTTATCGAAAGGTTGAATACACTCTCGATTGATCTGCTGTTTGATTATCCCAAAGCTGTTGATGCTTTATCGAAGACCGGCTTTAAAACATTCGGCGATCTCGCCAAGCAAATTGAAGGTAAGTCGATCAGCAGTTTTAAAAAGCGATTGGGTGCAGCATTCACTGATGTGCTCTGTGAAATTTACGATATTGATCAGAACTTTCAGCAAAGTTCGTTGTTTGAAAAGCCGCGAGATATCTATCGCCCCGTTGAATGGTTTGAAGAGGAAATACAATTCGACTATCCAGTCACGAATGTCGAGCAATTGAAACCTGCCTTAGAAAGCCTGCTTCAAGACCTCAGTAATTATCTGCGTAAACGCCAGCAGCAATGCCAATACATCGAATGGTGTATTTCTGATATCTACAGAAAAAAAGAATTCGTTAAAGTAAATAGCGATGAGCCCCAAAGTCATTGGCAGCTGCTCTATGACTTGTCACTGATCCAGTTCGATAACAAGGAGCTTCCGTTTGAAGTCGATACGGTAAAACTCACTTGCCATCATGTAATGCCGCTACAAACAAAGAGCCAGGTATTGGACTTTGATCAAAGCCGTCGCCGCAAGTCGGTGAATGACTTCACTATTACGATTGCAAAACTCAAAGCGAGATTGGGCGATAGCGCGGTTTACAAGCTAGGTTATCGTGATAGTCGTGTCCCTGAAATAACCAATGCGATGGTTGCACTTGCGGACCGATGTAATCAGGAGCTGCCGGATATTCATCTTAAGGCTCTGCGCCCAACATGGCTTTTAACACAGCCAGAGCTGATTGATGTTAAAGGAAATCGACTGTACTGGCATGGATACCTTACGACGTTAGTCGGCCCCGAAAGAGTCATCGGGGAATGGTGGGAAAAGCCGGTGGCGAGAGATTATTTTTTGGCTAAACGCCACGACAGCCTACCGGTGTGGATCTTCTTCGATCTTTACGACAAACAATGGTACATCCACGGAGTATTTGCGTAATGCGGTATGCCCATTTACACACTACAACTAATTTCACTTTCCTCACAGGTGCATCACATCCGGCTGAGTATATCTACCAGGCCGCCGAACTCGGTTACGACGCGCTTGCGATTACAGATGAATGTTCACTGGCCGGTGTGGTGAAAGCATTTGTGGCCGCTGAAGAAATTGGGTTTAAACTAATTGTCGGTAGTAGGTTCCGCCTGTCTAACGGTATGGATCTAATTGCTATTGCACCTTCGCGCACAGCTTACGCCGAGCTCTCGGGTTTTATTACATTGGCTCGAATGCGTGCATACAAAGGCTCATACGAAGCCCATTTCGAGGACCTACGTTTTCGTTTACGTCACTGCTTGATCATCTGGATTGCCAAATTGAGTGAAGCAATTTCTGATGAAGTAGCGAATGAATTAAGCAATGCGTTCAGAGGTCGCTTGTGGATTGGTATTAATCATCAATTGCATGGAGGCGAGCAACAAGACTTTGCGCGATGGCAGGTGCTTGGCATCGAGAAAGATATTCCACTGATGGCATGCGGCGAAGCTTTGATGCACACCGCTGAGCGAAAGCCGCTGCAAGATATCCTTACTGCAATTAGGCACAACACTCCAATTCAAGAAATGGGTACGAAGCTCGAATTAAATGGTGAGGCTCACCTGAAGTCGTTGCATCAATTGGCTCGCCTGTATCCACCAGAACTGCTGGAAGAAACGTGCGCTATTGCAGATCTATGTCATTTCTCCATGTTGGAACTTCGATACCAATATCCAAAAGAGTTGGTGCCTGAATCTTTAACGCCAATCGATCATCTTCGAAACCTAGTCAATGTTGGCAAACAACAACGGTGGCCAGATGGAGTTGCGGATTGGATAGAAGAGCTACTTGAGAAAGAACTCGGCTTAATAGAGGAACTTGAATACGAATATTATTTTTTGACAGTCCATGACATCGTTCGATTTGCGCGTGAGCAGGGCATTCTCTGCCAAGGGCGCGGCTCGNNATCTCGCGTGAGCGGGATGAACCGCCCGACATTGACGTGGATTTTGAACATCAGCGTCGTGAAGAAGTTATTCAATATATCTATCGTAAGTACGGGCGTGAGCGTGCTGCGATTGCAGCTGTCGTTACGACATATCGGAGTAAAAGCTCTGTGCGCGATGTTGGCAAAGCATTGGGAATGGACGAGTCACTGGTAAATCATTTAACGAAAAATATTGCGTGGTGGGATGATAGTAAGGATTTGCAAAAACGTATCAAAGAAATGGGCATAAAAATAGGCAGCGATTTGCTTAATCATTTTTTTAGTCTGGTACAGCAAATATACGGCTTCCCTCGCCATTTAAGCCAGCACACGGGCGGTTTTGTAATTTCCGAAAACAGGATCAGCGATTTGGTTCCGCTCGAAAATGCGAGCATGCCTGATCGCACGATCATTCAGTGGGATAAAGAAGATCTTGAATCAATGCGCCTTCTGAAGGTTGATGTCCTTGCGTTGGGAATGCTATCAGCGTTGCGACGCGCAATTGAATCGATCTCTACTTATGATCCGGCAATTCGGTCAATGCAGGATATTCCCCGCGAAGATCCTGAAACCTACAAAATGTTATGTCGGGGTGAAAGTGTTGGTGTGTTCCAGATCGAATCCCGCGCACAAATGGCGATGCTGCCGCGACTACAGCCGAAATGTTTTTATGATCTTGTAATTGAAATCGCTATTGTTAGGCCGGGCCCGATCCAGGGCGATATGGTTCATCCCTATCTTCGTCGCAGGGCTGGTAAAGAACCCATTACTTTCCCAAGTGATGCGATCAAGGATGTATTAATGCCGACATTAGGCGTTCCTATTTTTCAGGAACAGGTCATGCGTCTGTCTATGGTCGCTGCTGGCTTCACCGGTGGTGAAGCGGATGAATTACGTAGAGCAATCACCAACTGGGGTAAGAACTCAAAACTTTTGCAATTTGAAGATAAATTCAAAAATGGCTTGCTTGCCAACGGCTACACGCAGGAATTTGCGGATAACCTATTTGAGCAGGTCAAAGGATTCGGCGGCTACGGTTTCCCTGAATCACACTCTGCTTCATTCGCCATTTTATGTTACGTATCCAGCTGGATTAAGCGGCACCATGCGGCAGCATTTTATTGCGCATTGTTAAATAGTCAGCCAATGGGATTTTACAGTCCGGCGCAATTAGTTCAGGATGCACGCCGTTACAAAATCACAGTTAAGCCCGTTAATATTAACCGCAGTTTTTATGAAAACACGTTGGAGGTAGATGAAAATGGAAATCGGGGAATTCGACTGGGATTTATTTCAGTAAGCAATCTTAATAAAGATGATGGAATGTCAATTGAGGTTGCGCGAGGAAACTTTCCATTTGACACGCTTAAGGAAGTTGCGATGCGTACATCGCTAAGTGATTCTGCAATGGAATGCCTTGCGTCGTCGGATGCTTTTCGCGAACTCGCGGGAAATCGATTCAATGCGCGTTGGCAAGCCTCCGCGTTAATGCCGCACTCGGAATTATTAGAAGGAAGTGATGCGGATGATGACGATTTATTGATGTCAGGCCCGACACTCGAAGAAAATGTGATGGAAGATTACGAATCGATTGGCCTAACATTGCGCGCCCACCCAATGAAAATTTTGAGGTCAGAAGTTCCCTTCGATAAATGCAAGCGTTTCGCTGATCTGGNNATCTGGTTGACTTGAGGCATAAAAGCCATGTGAAAATTGCCGGGATAGTTACCGGCAAGCAACGTCCAGGTACTGCGAGCGGTGTAATGTTTTTGTCTCTTGAAGATGAAACGGGGACCAGTAATGTTGTTATCTGGAATTCAACCCAAGAGTATTTCAGGGCAGAAATACTCACGGGGAAATTGCTTGTTATCAAAGGCACAGTTGAGATTTTAACGGAAGGAGTAAGTGTGCCCGTAGTTCACGTGATTGCAGGTCACATCCTAGACGTTACTGACAGACTCTATAGTCTCGCGTTGAAATCACGGGATTTTCATTAAGGAAGCATATGTTTAGAAGTATAGTATTTGTTGCACTCATGGGTGCATCGTTAGTAGTGCAAGCAGGCCAACCAACTTATGGCGACGTCAAAGTAAGTAGAGTAACCACAATTTACGATGGAGATACGTTTACCGCCACGATAGATAGCTGGCCTGGCATTGTTGGAAAAAATATAGGCGTACGCATTTCTGGAATAGATACTCCGGAGCTGCGCGGCAAGTGCAAAAGAGAAATTGAGCTTGCAAGAATAGCTAAGAAAAAAACCGTTGAATTGATTCGGTCATCAAAAACAATTGAATTGAGACGGATGCGCCGTGACAAGTACTTTCGGATAGACGCAGAGGTTTTTGCTGACGGCAGGAGTATCGGACAAGCTTTAATTTCTGCTGGACTCGCCGTACCATATCACGGGGACAAGAAAGTGACATGGTGTTAAGCCGACCCGCGAAATGCAGCAATTATGTGTGATGAGGTCGTACTTTAAAATGCCTACTAGGCGCTTTCAACAGAAGAGCCTTGTAAGACATATCTCACACGAAACTTATCTTTAATCGACTAGTGACCTTGGCTGCTAATTAAATAGAATGACAAGGATTACTAATATGTAGTCCGACTCCGGGTCGGAAGTTCGTCCATCGGATGCTATCACTCTAGGAGGAGATATGGGTCTTTTAGTGGTTACCTTGATTTCAATGCTCGTGATCTGGCGGCTGTCATCAGCAACTTCGGATAAGTAAGGTATTAACAAAAAATCGCCTTTACATACGTCTAATAATAACCGTGTATCCTGAGCGCACCAGATCAGGTTACTCACCGAATCAAAAGGAATTCGATTTGAAAATCACATGCCTCGCATCGACATTCACCCACGAAATACGATACTTCGAGTTCTTACGGCCCGATGATGGCAGGTTAATCACTGCATTTTTCCAAGTGGTACAGAAGCCAGATATAGCTATCGGCTGCTTTGATGACTGCGAGGAGGCTATCGAGCTAATAAATAACCCGCCTGTATTTGAAGACACCAGAAATGTCATGCCACTGTTCCAACTAAAGATACCGACATGGCAATTTCATCAAGAGTCCTAAACCCCTCGTAAGTAATTCCGACTCGGCGCGACGATTGGAAAAAATCCCGGTTCAAACTCCGGTGTATCAATCAATCCAACTCTGCGACCAGCTCATGTGCAAATAACGCGTGAGAGCCGTACGGGTTATTCCCCTCTGTAAGATGGCGTAATTGACGCCATTGTCTGTAGCATGATAACACTGCTATAG
>DQHS01000140.1 GCA_003524365.1 Cellvibrio sp.
CGGAGTTTTTCTAACTGGAATTGCGTGTTACTAAAATCGTCGTGATGAATTAATTCGAATAATGTTGGTATTAGCAAATGTTCTGACTCGCAGCTGTATCCCAAGAGCTGGCGCAGGGCGGGATTTGCCTGAATGATCACGCCATCAATGTTGGACATCATCATGCCGAGCGGTGCATAGTCAAATGCGGTATGAAAAAGTTGTTCGCTGTTGGTGAGCGCCTGGCGTGTTAGCTCGATATCGGTAATATCCGTGTTGCTTCCCAACCAGCGGATAATATCGCCTTTGTCATTTCGCTGCGGTATTGCACGCGTGTCGAACCAACGATACTCGCCGCTTTGACCGCGAATACGAAAGATTACATACATTTCCGTGCCGTTATTGACAGAGCTCATCCATGTTTGCATAAGTTTTTCATGGTCATCCGGGTGGACTTGTTGGAGCCAGCCATAATCCAACTGCTCTTTCTCGTTGATGCCGGTAAAACTACACCAGCGACGATTTAAAAAATCGCAGCGGCCATCGGGTAAACAAGTCCATGCAAGCTGCGGCAGGCCTTCAGCGAGCTGATTGAAGCGCGCGCGGTCTTCTCTTAGTAGCCGCTCGGACTCTGCCCAATCCAGACTTGCCTGTAACGTTTTGATGAGCTGTTCGACATTCAAGCTGCGCTTGGGTAAATAATCAAATACACCGTCGCGCATAACATCGGCAATAATGCGTTCGTCGCTATTTCCGCTGACCATGATAATGGGTGTTGGAGCATTTTTATGGCTTTTAATTTTTGCAATTAAATCTGAACCGAGCGCATCTTTGAGTTGGTAATCGAGAATAGCGCAATCAAATTGATGGCTATTAATTAATGCCAGGGTCTGTGCGGCAGACATCGATTCTATAATGGTTAATTTGAGCGATGTTTTACGCAGCAAGCGCAGAATTTTTTCAAGGTCGACGTCGTCATCTTCCACAAGCAGAAGTGTAATAATTTTTTCTGAAATGCTATCGAACATCATTGCCATTTCCTTTTCATGCGCACAGCGTCAAGTAGGCAGCGTGACAGTGCTGCGGTAGATATCCAGTAGCGCCGCCAGCTTGGAAAACTGGGGGCCGACGGCTGACTTAACCATGTAACCTGCAATATTTTCACTATACGCGCGGGCTTTATCCGAGTCGGCATCCGAGGTGGTTAATACAAACACGATTGAATCATGTAGTTTTTTATCGCTGCGTATCTCTTGTAGAAATTCAAAGCCATTCATGCGCGGCATATTGAGGTCAAGCAAAATTAAATACGGTTTTTCTATCATGAGGTCAGGGTGGGTGTGGTGTAAAATTTCCAGTGCCTCAATGCCATCGCGCGCGAGGGTGATGGGAAAGTCCATCGCGTGTTTGCGTAGGCTGCGCACAACAGCTTCGGCAGCAACATCATCATCATCAACTAATAAAAGATTGACTTTGGTCGGGTTATTCATCTATGTCTTTCCTCGCAAATCGCGGCCACCACACGTGGAAGCTGCAGCCTTTTTGATCGCTATTGCTGATTAATTCAATTTGTCCACCGTGACTTTCGGTGAGGCGCTTTGCCAATGCCAAACCTATGCCGCTGCCACTGGTTTCATTATTACTCAGAGTTTGAAATAAACGGAATACCCGCTCTTGCGCCGCTTTTGGAATGCCGGGGCCATTATCGATGACTTTGAATAAACAATAGCTGCCGCTGGCTTCCGCGCTGATAGTAATGGTGGGGTTAATACCGCTGTGGTGTTTTAATGCGTTATTAAATAAATTTCGTAATACGGTTTCCAATGGGGTTTTTGCGGCGTAAATTTCGTTGATACGAATGTCTTGCAGGATTTGAAATGTCGCCGGAATAGGGTGCATTTCAATCATGCCGCCAATTAAAGCGGGTACATCTACTGCGGCAGATTCTTTGGCTCGTTTGCCTGCGCGCGCGTAAAGTAATAGATCGTCAATCAAGCGCTCCATCCGTCCAATACGTACCTTGATGCGCTCGATATTTTTAGTAACAGGTTCAGGTGCAGTGTTACCTAAATCTTCGTGAATCCACTCGACCAAGTCGCTAATACCACGCAATGGTGATTTCAAATCATGCGAAGCGACGTAGGTGAATTCTTCGAGATGCGCGTTAGCTTGTTTGAGATTTAATTCCAGCCGTTTGCGCTCCGAAATATCCGTCACGACCGCGAGCGTTAAATTCCCCGCATCGCTTTCAACCGGGCTTAAACCAATTTCGATTGGAATTTCTGTTCCGCTTTTGTGACGCCCAGTTAAATCCCGGCCTAATCCCATCGGGCGCAAGCTGGGTTTTGTTGCATATCCTGCGCGCAATTTTTCATGACCGTCGCGATAGCGTTCAGGCAACAAAATATCCATAGATTTTCCCAGCAGTTCTTCTTTGCTATAGCCAAAGAGGTGCAGCAGGCTGGGATTGATTAATTGAATAATACCTCGCTCATCCACCAATAGCTGGCCGTAGGGCGAAGCGTCGATAACCTTGGCGAGCCGCTCTTCCAGTTGTTTGCGGCGGGTGATGTTGACGATGGTGGCAACAATAAATGGTTCGCCCTCGGCAATGAGTGAGCGCAAGCCAATTTCGAGAGGGAATTCGCTGTTGTCTTTGCGCTTCCCGTACAAGTCGCGTCCGGCGCCCATGTAGCGAGTGGACGGTTGATCGATATAACTTTGGCGCAACTGCGCATGATGGTGATTGAAGCGGTCGGGTAGCAGCATGTCGATGTTTTGATTGATCAGCTCATTGAGGCCATAACCGAACAGCTGCTCTGCCTCCGCATTTAAGTAACTTATGCGGCCATCTTGATGAGTCACAATAATACCGGCGGGCACTGCATCGAGCAGTTCCTTGATATAAATTGGGTGGGTATTTGCGGGTTCTTCCTGAGGTGACATCCTAAATTTGCTCCATCAACTGTATCGCGAACTTTCTTTGGTCTTTGGTGTTGAGTATAGGCAGCACACATATAGGGAACAGTAGGGGGGCGGGAAAAAATAGAGGTTTTTCAGAGTTTTTAGAAATAAAAAATTATAATTAATAGCAATTTTTGCGGAGAGAGAATCCTGTCGTAAATCCTTGTCTTGAATGCAAAAACGCCAGCAGGGTTGCTGGCGTTAACGGGTTAGTGCAATTTCGACGCTGCTATCAAGCAAGCACTTTCAGTGCTGCATCGTAGTTCGGCTCGTGGGCCACTTCGCTCACTAGTTCGGTGTGCAGCACTTTGCCTTCCGCATCCAGTACTACAACGGCGCGTGCCGTCAGGCCAGTCAATGGGCCATCAATCAGTTTTACACCGTAATCAGCCGCGAAGTTAGAGCGAAATGCAGAAGCGGGAATTACTTTATCCAAACCTTCAGCGCCGCAAAAACGTGCAAGGGCAAAAGGCAAATCCTGAGATGCACAAACCACGACGGTGTTGTCGAGTGCGCTGGCTTGAGCGTTAAATGTACGCACTGATTGCGCGCAAGTCGGAGTATCAACACTTGGGAAAATATTAAGCACTACGCGCTTGCCAACGAGATCCGCTGAGGAAACCTCTGATAAATCTGTTTTGACCAATTTGAAATCGGGCGCTTTGCTGCCTGCTGCAGGCAAGTTGCCGTTGGTATTGAATGGATTTCCTTTGAGGGTCACTGTTGCCATTGAAATACTCCTAAACGATGGGTTTGTTGTTTGTTTTTGGATAGCTTGTTGTCTGTTTTTGGATAGATAGATGCGGTTGATATAAATGCTGCATGAA
>DQHS01000132.1 GCA_003524365.1 Cellvibrio sp.
TCAGCAGCAGAAACACCACGTCGATTAGCGGTGTGAGGTTGATGCCTTCATCTTCAGTTCTTTGGCGACGAAATTTCACGTTGCGACCTCGCGCCCTTAAACCAATTTCACATCGACGCGGCGGTCGCTGTGCAATGCATCAACCAATTTGATCGCCTCTTCTTCCATAGTGACAACAATGGAATCAATACGACGCTGGAAAAACCGATGTGCGATGGTTGCTGGAATAGCCACTATCAAACCGGCTGCCGTNNTAGTGTAAAGCGCAACCGAAATACCACCTGCCAAAACACCGGTATTACCCGTGCCTTGAACCATAATCGAATTAAACACCTGGATCATGCCGAATACGGTACCCAATAACCCCAGGAGCGGCGCGATATTCGCGATAGTGCCAAGAATATTGATATAGCGCTCCAGCTCATGGATCACCTGGCTCGCCGCTTCTTGCACCGAATCTTTCATGACTTCGCGACCGTGCTTGGAGTTACTCAAACCGGCGGCAAGAATTTGGCCTAACGGGGAAGATTGTTTGAGTTCGCGCAGTTTGGTTGCATCGAGCTGGTTATTTTTAATCCAACTCCACACCTGTGCCAGCAAAGTCTTGGGGGCAATTTTGGCGGGATTAAGCGTCCAATAACGCTCGGCGCTGATCGCGATCACAATCAATGAACAGACCAGAATTGGCCACATCAAAATACCGCCAGCTAAAAAAATCTCAAACACAGATGCTTCCTCTTATTGTGCTAATCAGTTGAGCGCATGGCTCTATGTCGCGGCGTACATTACCACAAGAACCGGGGATTGCCATGGGGCAGACTGTTTTGTCTGCAAATGTGTGAAGAAGTTGCATCTGTATCAGTAGTGGATATGTCAGTCAAACCAATAACGGCGATTCGATTGGCGATATTCGCGCACACGCTGCAACTCATTTTGATCCCACTCAAATAGGATGGCTCCAGATTCTGCCGTATTGATTTCACGGCTGCCCACCGCTTGATAACGCTGTTTGACTTGCAGATGAGGATGTCCGTGTTGGCTGCGATAGCCTGCGGAATAAACAACCACTTTCGGTTGCATTTTATTAACGAAGCCTAAACCTGAGGATGTGCGGCTGCCATGATGAGCCGCCAGTAACAGCGTGAGTTTTTCGGGGAGCTGATGCGCGCGCATCAATTGATTTTCAACGGAAGTTTCAATATCACCGGGTAATAAAATATGTTGCTCACCATAACTGATGAGTAGCACACACGAATGATTATTTGCACTGGCGTGAGCCAGTTGTGGAAATTGCAAAAATTGAAACCGCACATTTTGCCAATGCCATTCAGGAGCCTGATGACAATTTTTTGTTTCCGTTGTATCCATTATTGGTTGCGGTATTTTTTCCGGTTCGCCGGCGAACAACTGATCTACTGATGTTTTTTCCAGCAATCCATTTAAGCCCCCTGCATGATCCATATCGCCATGGCTCACCACTAATCGATCAATATGATCGATTCCCTGCGCGTACAAATAAGGTACAACTATGCCACTGCCCGCATCAAAACTATCGGTATATTTTGGGCCAACATCGTATACCAGTGTTTGTTCGCCAACTTGCACAACAATCGCAGTGCCCTGCCCTACATCTAATACCGTTAGCTTTAGATCAGGCTGATTTGGCGGCACGATAAAAAGACTTAAGCAGGCGCCCAATAGCAATCCACACCAACCCAGTGCGCGGGAAAACAGACCTTTAGGTAAAATCAGCACACAGCTACTTAACGCGAACAATACTGCCAATTCAGGCCTGAAGGCGACCACAGGGCTCGCCCATGAACCGCCCAACGCAAGTAGCGCTTCCAGAAATATTTTCAGAATTTCCATTAACCAGCCAGCGCCGCTTAATAAAAAATCGCTGGCAGATCCAAACAGATTGCGGATGGCGGCGCTGATTAATAACAGCGGCACCACTAAAAATGTAATCAGCGGAATGGCAATACCATTAGCGACAGGTGCAACCAAGGAAACACTACTAACCAATACACTCAGCGGCACGAATAATCCGATAAACATAAGCCATTGAGAACGAATAAAACCCACTAGCACATTAGCCGCGCTATAACCCGACCAAGGCTCGCTATTGTGCTTGGGCACCAAGCGGCCGGAAAAATAAATTAATAACAATGCTACGGCGCCGAAGGACAACCAGAATCCCATATCGAATGCGGCAAGCGGATCGAGCACAACCACCATAGCCAAGGCGAGGCAAAAAATATCGGCAATATTAATACTGCGTCGCCATAAACAAGCTAAGTAAAAAACAGCGAGCATGATCAGTGTGCGTACGGTGGGAATATTAAAACCGGCAAGCGCAGAATAAAAACTCGCACACAAAATTGCTGACCACCAGGCAATCATTAACGCGGGGCAACGATGCCAAACCTGCTGAATACATTTTCCCAACCAGAGTCCAACGTAAAAACCAAAAATCGCGAGAAAGCCAACATGCATCCCGGAAATGGCAATTAAGTGACTGGTGCCGGTCTGTTGCATGCGCGCCCATTGGTTTTTATCAACCAATGCGGAATCGCCAATCAAAAGCGCAATAAGAATACCGCGCTCGCTACTTGTGCTATGCGCAACTACCCATTGCTGCAACTGGTAACGCTGCTGGTTGATCCAATCATCGAACCTGAACTTCTTTTCGATTGAAAAAATCTGCTGATTATTACGATGAGCAACTACGTAACCTGTAGCACCTATACCTTGGCGCATCAGCCAGGCCTGATAATCAAACCCCGCCGGATTAACAAAACCGCGGGGGCGCTTGAGCCGCACGCGTACTTGCCATTCGTCACCAATGGCGAGCGAAGGAATATCGAGTTTGGCTCCATTACGCTGATAGGAATACCAACTTAGCTGTAACCTGGCAGGAAAGAATTCAGCGGGTATGGATTCACCCCCGGCAGTAACCGCAGACTTTACGCGAAGATTAAAACGTTGGCGGCGGTCGTCCGACTCCGGCAGCCCTTGGATGTATCCAGTGACAGTAAGATCTTTGCCTACCAGTTCATCGGCCAACTGCATATTGCACAGGCTGTGCCCCGAATAAATACCCCATGCCAAACCGAGACATAAAGCCAACAAGTAACGCGCGCTCCGCCAATAACAACACCCGGCGGTCAGCGGCAACAGCAGAATCAAATACCACAATGAAGGTAGACGAGGGAAAAAACTGACGGCAGTGACGCCGAAGGAAAAGAGTAGTAATTTGATGGGCATGACGATAATCCTTTACAGTCTGTAGGCGATGACCTAAAAAGCTCCTTTGTCATCAGATTGTCGCGCAGCTTATGGCATCCTGCCGCAGCAGACAAGGTTGAGGCTCAATATACGTTCCATCAGCAGATCACATAGTCTTCAAGGTCTTTTAAAGGCATAATGCCGGTTCATTTTTGGAAGTACTCTGGTTTTAAGCATGGCGCGTAATCTACTGAAACGGTTTATTCCCACCCCCGCTGCAATCAAAAGCAACCCAGCCCTGCATTTTTTGGGGGACTTACTGCATGACCCCAACCTATTTCATTTAAATCGCCACTCAGTTTCGGTCGCATTTTTCTGGGGTTTATTCATAGCGCTTTTGCCGATCCCCGGCCAAATGCCCGTTGCGGCGGGTGCCGCCCTGTTATTTCGCTGCAATCTGCCCATTACGGTTGCACTGGTGTGGATTACCAATCCATTCACTATGCCGTTTTTCTTTTATCTCACTTATAAAGTCGGCAGTTTAATTTTGCAGTCAGAACCCTTAATGGTTGAACCAGAATTAACCTGGGACTGGCTGGCTAATGAATTCGGTCATTTATGGAAACCACTGCTGCTGGGATCAGTCTTAACCGGTTTGATTTTTGGGGCGCTAGGTTATTTTGGGATGCAAATGTATTGGCGCTGGCATGTGAACCACAGCTGGAGAAAACGCCAAAAAAATCGAGCTGATAAAGCAGTAGAAGAGAAAAAAGAAAACTCATAAAAAGCCCGCAAATTCGCGCAATGCTGTTCACTTAAGGATTTGTCGTCACTCTCGCGAACGCGGGAGTCCAGCTTTACGATAACAA
>DQHS01000216.1 GCA_003524365.1 Cellvibrio sp.
CGCGTTCGCGGGTATGACGAAGAAATTTTCTTCCACAATCTTCCTAGCTTTTTGCAATTGATATAGACGAAGCCGCGATAAATCCGCCGGTATCACTTTCATCTTTTAATGCGACCCCCGAGCATTGCATGCGTGTTGCCGCTTCGCATAACCACAATAATTTTTTCGCCGCAGCGGCATAAACCAAACCTTCCGGTCGCACGTTGGAAATGCAATTACGATCGGCATCCGTGCAACCGACTTTTGCGTTATACGTAAGGTAAACCCCGAGGCTATCGGGTGAGCTTAACCCAGGGCGCTCGCCAATCAGCATTGCCACCATGCGCGCATTTAATAACTCACCCACTTCATCCGCCAGTGCAACCCGCGCTTGTTGTGCGATCACAACTGGGCCTAAATTCCAATGAGATGGCATTTGCGATTGAATTTCGGCGATGAGTTTTGCAGCCTGTTGGGTAACTGCCATAGAGGAAAGTCCATCGCCCACAACCAACAATAAATCGATTGGTTTTTCTAAGTGGTTTTGCCGGGAATAATATTGCAACGACGAAACACTCGTTTCATCCAAACGTCGTCCAAAGTCCGGGCGCAGTAAATAGATGTGACGATCGGTAGCGCGGCTGTGGACTTGCAAGGTTTTTAAACCTTGAGCATGTAAGTTATCCGCGAGTGAATTCACATNNGGAGTGCAATGCGCGCCTGCGTAAATTGTTTTAGATCTTGCCATGGGTCTTCAATGCTAATTGACGTTAATACGTCATCTTGTTGGGAAATTGTTGTAAGAGTGGATGCTGTTGGCTGATGGGGCGCACTTGTCCCGCTGAATCCATGATGTTCATTTTCTTGAGCCATTGTTCAAACTCCGGCGCGGCTTTTAAGCCGAGAATTTTGCGCAAATAGAGTGTGTCGTGAAAGGAAGTGGTTTGGTAATTCAGCATAATGTCATCGGCGCCGGGGATGCCCATTAAAAACGTCAGCCCCGCATTGGCGAGTAATGTCATCAATGTGTCCATATCATCCTGGTCAGCTTCGGCGTGATTGGTGTAGCACACGTCGCAACCGAGTGGCACTCCCAATAATTTTCCGCAGAAATGGTCTTCCAGTCCTGCGCGAATAATTTGTTTGCCATCATATAAATATTCAGGGCCGATAAAACCAACAACGGTATTGGTAAGCAGCGGCGATAAATGCCGCGCAATCGCATAAGCACGCGCTTCGCAGGTTTGCTGGTCAACACCATGATTAGCGTTGGCCGAAAGTGCCGAACCTTGGCCAGTTTCAAAATACATAACGTTATCGCCTATGGTACCGCGCTTGAGTGAGAGTGCAGCCTCGCGCGCTTCGGCTAATAACGCGATATTAATCCCAAAACTTTTGTTTGCTAATTCAGTGCCAGCGATAGATTGAAAAACCAAATCCACCGGTGCGCCTTTTTCAATTAACTGAATTTGGTTGGTGACATGGGTGAGAATGCAGGACTGCGTAGGTATTTCAAAATGTTGGATTACGCCATCGACTAAATGGTAAAGCTCCATCAACGCCGATAAATTATCTGTCGCGGGATTAATGCCGATCACTGCATCACCTGAGCCGTAAAGCAAACCATCAATTAGTGATGCCGCAATACCGCGCGGATCGTCGGTCGGGTGATTGGGTTGCAAGCGCGCAGAAATATGGCCAGGCAGACCAATGGTGTTGCGAAAGCGCGTGATCACAGAACATTTTTTCGCAACTAGAATTAAATCCTGATTGCGCATTAATTTACTGACTGCTGCTGCCATCTCAGGCGTTATACCCGGTGCAACACGAGAGAGTGTTTCAGTGGTGGCGATATCGGACAACAGCCAATTGCGAAAATCAGCGACGGTTAAATGACCGATTTCGGCAAAGGCTTTTTTGTCGTGCGTGTCGATGATCAAGCGCGTGACTTCATCGCTTTCGTAGGGAATTAATAATTCTTGCAGGAATTGTGCGAGCGGCACTTCGGCCAAACACATGCGCGCGGCCATGCGCTCCACATAAGTCGCTGCCGCAACCCCGGCGAGATAATCGCCGGAGCGGGCTGGTGAGGCTTTCGCCATCACGTCTTTTAAATCGCGAAACTCATAGGTTTGTACCCCCAGAGTGTGTTTGTAACGCATATTACAACCCGTAGTGTTCTTTAATTAATAGCCTCTGGGCGCACTCGCTTGAGCCTAATGGCTCAAGCTTAGCAGATAGCTTTTTACAACCTCCAGTTTATTAGGCAGATGTTGCAATTGCATTGTCTGACGAGGCATCGCGCTTAGCTTGCGTCATGCTGAAATATATAAATGCCAGTGCCATTAATACGACAAAGAGCAATGCCAATTGCGGATTAAAATAAATCATGGTGACTAAACAAATAATCGCCAAGCCGAGCGCGATTGCAGGGAAAGCAGGGTAGGCGATAGCGATAAATGGACGATCCAGATTCGGTTCTTTTTTCCGTAGTGCAAATAAACTCATCATCGAGACTATGTACATCACAATCGCACCAAACACCGCCATGGTGATTAAGTTGGCGGTAAGCGTCATACCATTAAATTGTAGGTCATCGCTCATAATGGCGATGATACCCACAATTGCACCTGCGATAATCGCGCGGTGCGGTGTTTTGAATTTTTCATTCACGACTGAAAAATAGGTGGGCATATAACCGGCGCGTGCCAGTGCAAAAATTTGCCGTGAATAGCCGAGAATAATGCCGTGGAAGGAAGCGACCAAACCGAATAAACCAATCCACACCAGCATATGCAACCAATTGCTGTTTTCGCCCACAATCACTTTCACTGCTTGTGGCAGTGGATCATTAATATTGGAGAGTGTGCGCCAATCGCCTACGCCCCCGGCAAATACCATCACGCCCATTGCAAGAACGACCAGCGTTAAAATACCGGCGATGTACGCGCGGGGAATTGTCCGGCGCGGATCTTTCGCTTCTTCAGCGGCCATTGCCACGCCTTCAATCGCAAGGAAAAACCAGATCGCAAATGGGATCGCGGCGACTATGCCGGTGATTGCGCCTGCGCTGAATTCCGTTTCACCTGCCCAACCGTTGGCAACAAAATTAGCGATTGAGAATCCGGGTGCTACCACGCCCATAAATACCAGCAATTCAAAAATGGCCAGAATGACCACAAATAATTCAAAGGTTGCTGCAATGCGCACACCGACAATATTTAATCCCACAAAAATGGCGTAGGCGCAGATCGCAAACGTTTTCGGGTTCACCTCGGGAAATTGCACATTTAAATAGGCACCAATCGCCATCGCAATCGCGGGCGGTGCAAATACAAATTCAATCAGCGTTGCAAAACCGGCGACAAAAGCCATCTTCGGACCAAAGGCTCGGCGCGCGTAAGCGAAGGGTCCGCCTGCGTGAGGAATCGCGGTAGACAATTCAGTGAAACTAAAAATAAATGTGGTGTACATAATCGCGATCATCACGGTGGTCACTAAAAATCCGAGCGTGCCCGCTTTGTCCCATCCGTAACTCCAGCCAAAATATTCACCGGAAATTACTAACCCCACTGCCAGCCCCCAGAGGTGCCAGGCATTTAAAGAACTCTTCAGACTTGTACTCATCGCTACGCCCTCTGTCTTTGCCTATGGATTTTACGATCACGAATATGCTCCCGTTACAGGAACCATAGAAGGGCATTCAGCAGGATTCGTACCAGCGATATCAAGCGTGAAAAAACCGCTGGGATAAGTGTGTGGGGTTTAATTGTTGGCTAACTGCTAAGTATTTGAATAACCATTAATTAATACAGTTTTTAATGCCTGCGCTTTTTCGTTGTCATAAATTCTTCACAAAAAAGCTGGCCAATTGCGACAACTTTTTATGCTGCACAAATGGTCAGGTATTTATTTTATGAACTGATAAGTGGCACCAAAATAGCGCTTTATAGTTTGTTCGTCATACCTGTGTGCCGGTATCCAGCTGCTGTTTAGTGGATCCCCGCGTTCGCGAGGATGACGACTCCCTTTTTAAATTAATTCGCAGTAACATCGACAATTACTCACTTATTCGTCATACCTGCGAACGCAGGAGCCGTAGACCAGCGCAGATAATTGATGTTTTCGTCATACCTGCGAACGCAGGTANNACCCGCCAGTTCTGCACTGGCGATACGTTTGTGCGGATTAGTGTGAATAATTTGCAAAATCAACCGGCGCACATTGGCGGGTGCTTTGCGCAAGCGCCAAACATTTTTCCAGCCCCATAAATCCGGTGTGGGTAATTTCCCGGTGAATAATTGGAATAGCATCGCGCCCAATGCGTAGACATCCGCACCGGTAGATGCAGGTTCATTCGCGGGTTGATACCAGTGAGTGCCATCGCCATAGCTGTGTGCAGGAAAACCAAAGTCGCTCAGTTTCAAATGATTTTTTTCGGCAAACAACACATTACTGGGGCGCAAATTTCCGTGCACGATTCCGTAGGAATGGGCGCAGGCGAGGGCGTTGCAAAGTTGTTGTGCAATGGTCAGGCACTGCCCGAGGCTCAGCGATTGGGTTAGTCGCTCCTGCAAACTGCCGCCTGGTAAATATTCCATCGCGCTGATAAACACGCGCGGATTTTTTCCTGTGCCGAAAATCCGCGCAATATGCGGATGTTGCACTTGCGTTAATTTGGCGGCGTATTGCGGAGCATTACCGAGGTGATCAAGATTCTGTTTTTTAATCACTAAGAAGCGTTGGCGATTGGGATCATTGACTAAATAGGTTGCACCAAAGGGATTTTCTTTTAATACATCAAGTAAGGTGTAGTTGGGCGGAATATTATCGCGTGTGGATTCATTACCCCAACGATTGCCTTGCAAATGTCGCCCCTGTGAAATTAATAGCAACTGTTGACGAATTTCATCGACATTGGCGGGGCGTTGGTTCGGGTTGGCTTCAATACAACGATTAATCAACGGCCGTAACGTGTTGGCCATTTGGTATTTATCGGTGGGGTGTTGTGTATAGGTTTGTTCATTGGCGAGCATGGGCACTACACCAAAAATTAATTCATGCATAAGTACACCGAGCGAGTAAATATCGCTCAGCTGATTGGTGTGCGATGTTCCGTCGTGTTGCTCGGGTGCCATGTAAGCGCCCGTACCCATGATTCGTTCTTGATCGGGATTTGTTGTCTCACTACTGGCGTTGGCCGTAAAGTATCCTGCAATTCCAAAATCCACCAAATAGGCGTGGCCATCGTAATCCACCAAAATATTGGCTGGTTTAATATCGCGATGCACAACCCCGTTGCGGTGTGCATAACCGAGCGCGCTGCAGAGCTGGATTAAAATATTCAATTTGCGCGTGAGGCTAATATCTTTGCGCGGCAATACGGTTTCGAGCGAAACACTTTTAACATAGGGCATAACAAAGTAGGGCAGTTGCTGCTCGCTAATCCCTTTATCGATAATTTGAATAATATTCGGATGGCTCAGCCGCGCCACCAATGTGGATTCCTGTTCAAACTGCTGTTGGATGATCGGATCTTGATTCAGGCTCGCATCCAATACTTT
Source organism: Cellvibrio sp. (assembly GCA_003524365.1). Lineage (GTDB taxonomy): Bacteria > Pseudomonadota > Gammaproteobacteria > Pseudomonadales > Cellvibrionaceae > Cellvibrio. The sequence continues at coordinate 5,544 of DQHS01000216.1, forward strand.
AATCGCCACCGGTCGATCGAGCGATTTTTGTACCGCCAAATACACTTTGGCCATACCGCCTTCGCCGATCAGTGTTTTGATGTGATACCCCGGAATTGTCTGCACGCTCAATCTCTCGCAAGTCATATTGCTTGGAGTATAGATCGCCTTATTGCACGCGTTTAAAAGTTTCCCGCGCTGGTATCAATGCGCAATTGGCGGCACACTATCGGCATCCTATCCACGCTCAATCCGGGTCAACAAAATGGATGATCATCTACACCAACTAAGTCAACGCCTTGGCGAAAAATTACTCCAACGCAACTGGCGCATCGCCACTGCCGAATCCTGCACGGGCGGCGGAGTCGCTGCTGCCATCACCGCAATTCCCGGCAGCTCCGCCTGGTTTGAATACGGCATCGTCAGCTACGCCAATGCCGCAAAAGAAAAACTGCTCGGTGTATCCAGCGAAACACTCGCACGCGAAGGTGCGGTCAGCGAAGCCGTAGTAATCGAAATGGCGCGCGGTGTACTGGCGCTGTCGGGCGCTGATATTGCCGTAGCGATTAGCGGTGTAGCAGGGCCGAGTGGTGGCTCGCCTGAAAAACCGGTTGGTACAGTTTGGTTTGCTTGGGCGACGGCAACGGGTGAAATAAAAACTGAGTTGAAATGGTTTGATGGGGATAGGGTGGAGGTGCAGAGGTTGGCGGTGGTGTGGGCGTTGGAAGGTGGGGTGATTTTGGTTTAGGTGATTTTTGTAAGAATCATATTCGCTTTCATGGATATGATTTTTAAGGCTATCGCTCTAATAATTCAAATTTATTTTCAGCGCCTTTTATTTTTTGCAATTAAGCAATAAAAAAATTTGCGTGAAAAAGTTGGCGAGAAATACCAACGAGCTCTTGCGCTATGCTTAATCAAACAATTGATAATCGCATTTAAATCGTTATCCAAATCATGGCGTTGTCGCCATTAGTTTGAAATTCGCTCTTTGCCCGCTAGGTGCGCCGGCGAACAGACTTTAAAAACTTCCTTCCGTAACATATCCACAACTATCGCGTTCTTGGCGTTTAAGAACACGATCCTTTCCCTTTATTTTTCACAAACTCATTACCCAACAAACACGTATTCGGCGACAGTTTTTTTTAAGCGGTCGTGGAGCGGTTAAGCATCAAAAATCATAACCAGGACGACACACAATGAATAAATTACAAAACTATTCCACGCGACTTAAATGGCTAATTCCGATATGCGCTATCACCTTGATGACCGCTTGTGGCGGTAAGGATGATGTATTGGGATCTAGCGCCAATGCGGCACTCGCTCCTTCAGTCACCACCGTAACTCCCGCAGCAAATGCCAACGATGTACTCGTATACGACCCAATGATTAGCGCTACGTTTAATGAAGCGGTGGCGGTTGTAGGTGGTGGAGCGAGTTTAGTGGTGACTTGTGCTTCGCCCTGTACTAATCCGATGGGAACTGTGAGTGTTGATAGTGCTAATCGCGTTGCAACCTTCACGCCCGATGCAGATTTAATGGGAATGACTCAATACACAGTGACTGTTACCGGGGCAACAAGCTTTGCTACTGGTCTTGCGATGAAAAGCCCTTACAGCTGGAATTTTACGACTGGCGCTGCATCGACTGCAGTAACGGTAACCGCAGTTGCTCCTGCCGCTAATAGTGCTGGTGTATCGATTAACAACGCGATTATCAGTGCTGACTTTAATGAAGCAATCGCACCTGTTACTGGTGTGAATTTCACGTTGACCTGCGCAGCGCCGTGCGTCAGCCCGACCGGTTCAGTTACGCGTGACCCGACCAATCGCGTCGCCACTTTTACGCTTACACCGGGAACACAGCTTGAGCCTATGAGGCTTTATACCGCGAGAGTGAGTGACGTTAGCAGCCTTGTGACAGGTGCACTTTTGACATCGCCTTTTGTGTGGACTTTTACAACAGGCAGTACTGCCGATACGACTCGTCCCCGCGTAACCTTTACGGTGCCAGCAACAACGTCGCCGGGCCCTACCACCGGTGTGCCAACCAATATGGCCATCAGCGCTGTGTTTTCAGAAAACATGGCTCCGGCAAGTATTTCGTCAGCGAGTTTTAGCCTTACTTGTGTTGCTCCCTGCGTTAATCCTGTTGGCAGCCTGAGTTATGCCGTAGGTACCAAGACAATGGTGTTTACGCCAACGGCCGCACTCATGGCGAATACGACTTACACCGCGCAGATCACTAGCGCAGCGACTGATATAGCTGGGAATGCCTTGGCGGGTAATCAAGCTGCCTTACCGGCCGCGAGCAATTATGTGTGGATGTTTACGACTTCAGCCGAAGCAACAGGCGCTGGGAAGGTATCCGTCACTAATACTAACCCTGCCG
>DQHS01000290.1 GCA_003524365.1 Cellvibrio sp.
GTATCCTGGCTTTGAGTTTTGTTTTTTCATTTTTGAATTTTGTTTGTCTGACGTAAACCCATAAAAATAGCTTCTCTACGTAACTCTTTCGGTAATGATTTAACGTGAGTCATTGGATGCCAGATACCTTCAGAGTTGTATGAAAAGAATGGGTAAATTATCCGGCAATCACTCCAACTTACATCAGCTCCTAGCGTATATCTGCAATACAAAAATGTTCCCAACGGAGATCCAATTTTTTTTTGCAGAAACCAATACACGCGCCTAACCACAAAAAAACCTACGACGAGATATACGTAAAACCAAACACCATCAAGACGATAAAAGCTATCCAAATACCCAGCCACAAAAATTACAGCAAGACCAGTTGGAGCGAGTAAAGCTATATTAATAAACAAACTAAACGGGTGTGTGTAACTAACGATCATCGTAAAGCCTCCTAGCTTAATATTTTTATTTATTAGTAGTAATTCCAGGCTATTTTTCTTAAGGCGACTCTGCAAGCTCCTGTATCATCCGAATAACATCCACCACAGCCCCACCTGCAATCAACCAGTCCCGAGGACTGATCGGCCCATTCACTTTTCGCGACTTTAACTCATCAGTCGGCATCAAAAAAAACTTATTGATGGCGGCCGGATGAGTATCTTTACTAACATACTTCAGTGCTGTACTTAGTCGCGGAATGATCTGCGAACCGTCGAACTGAAACACCGGAAACAAAAACTTTCTCTTTCTTCTGTTTTCATCGTGCATGACTTTAATAGCGTAAACACGGTGATTACCAATATATTGACGCAAGGTCTTATTATCTATACCAAGACGCTCGCAGACTTGCTCTTCATTTTCAGACTCCATTTTACACTCAAATAAGTTTTTGCTTTTTTTACTGTTCATACTCCCACTCCTTAAGGAAATCCTTTTCCTTTTTTCATTAAAAAACCTGCTTTTTGTTAAAAAATACCTTCAGACAACTCTATAAAGTCCATTTTCATCAGGCCAGCTTGAGGATAGCTGACCCAAGCTTTCCAACGTGGCAGACGTGATATTTCTGCTTCGTCGATAACGTTAGTGATCTCGTTTCCTGAAGTAATATATTGAGCCTCCGTATCCTCTTGTCTTTTAACTAAATCAGCTCTAGCGTTAAGTATCGCAATTTGTGCCGATGTGTCACCCCCCATCCCAAGCAAATTCGCTCCTGAAGGCATATTGCGCACAATCGATTCTAATTGCGGTGGCACACGATAGCTTGACTGTTGTTGTAAAACAGGCAATACATCTCGTCCGATTGCTGGCGTAAAATCGTCCTGAATTAATCCTTCGGAGCCATTATCTTTTAGATATTTGTCGACTTCTTCCGGAGTTTTTGGATAACCACGCTCAGCAACCACCTGCCAGAAATTTTCGTGCTCTGCGTCTCGGTGAGTCCGCATGCGTAAAGACTTTCCTGTTGTTGTAACACAGAATTTACGTGTTTCATCGTCCTGATTAACGAGCACAATTTTTGTGATCATTTGCGCCAAGAAATCGTTCGCCACCTTGTCACCCAAAACTCGAATAATTGACGAAAAGTTTTGGAAGGCGAGGATACCGGTAAGACCCGTGGAACGCAGCGTATTAAACGCATTTCCGTCAGAAATACCAATGGTTTTCGATGAACTGATAAAATTCTGCATTTCATCCGCAATTAGAAATACTGGTTTATCCTGANNTCCTGCGGGTTTCCAAGGTTATTCAGCTTCATGTGCGTTTGACGAATTGTCGCAGATTGATACAGCCGATTTTTCAAAAAGGTCATGATCAGTTGACCCGCAATGCCCGTTTCCTCTTTTGAAATATTAACTGCAACAATCCTGGAATTCATTGCTTCGTTAACGTCAATCACATGATCTCGTCGGCCCCGAGCGAATTTTTCCCTAAGCACTTTTATTGCACTCAGTTGGCCCATGATTTTTGTCACTGAGCCGATAACACCTGATTTTTGGCCGTCAGACATCTTGCGAAATGCTTCCGGGTTGTCACTCGACTCGCTGGTTAAATAGTCAACACTTTCGAGTACACCCACGATATCGGACGCCTCAATTAATCGACGACCAGGTTTTTCATGCACAAACTCTTCGAGTACGGCTTTTGCTATCATGTCGCACATTGCATTGCTTCTAATTAGATTGTAAATAAAATACAGCGAGTAAGGCCGTTCTCCAGTTCGCTCAAAATGCTGCATTCCTGCTTCAGTGTATTCGTACGCTTGTGCTAATCTTGCAGCATGCATCACAACATAAGTTGCAGCGGACGGCCAATAATCATCACCTGAACTATCACCCGCAATTTGGTCAAAAACAGAACGAATACCGTCAGAAACTTGGTTAGGGGAGAGGCCTTCGAGCAAATCGACTCCATAATCAGCATCTTCAGTACCAATGACGACAAAGTCTTTTAAGCGTTCCGGCATGTATTTTTCAGTGATATTTTGACAGTCTTTCCAGAGCACCGCTTTTGAATCCATGATGAAAAATCCAGCCTCTTTCCATGAAACCAGGGAACGATACATCGGAAGCAAAAGTGAACTCGTTTTACCTGATCCAGTTTGACCAATTACAGCAACGCCACACGTTAAAGCCTCCCGATCAAGCCTGATTTCTTGACCGCGAAGAGGAGCAATATATTCACTCAATCCACGTGATCTAAATTCTCCAGTCGCTTTTCCGATACTGACACTTTTATCCATGCCTTTTTTCGCCAAATAATCTCTGTTGTGTTTAATTGCGTTCAAAAAATTAACGCGGTCTTCTTCTTTTGCGGCCATACAGTACTTGTAGCCGACGGAAAAATCTTTGATGCTTGAGGTGTAGTTGTTGCCGTACCTCAACATTAGTTGATGAATGTTTTTAGGTATGATCGTAGCGACGTAAAGATAGGACAGCAAAAAAGCTGAGATATATAAAAACGGATTTAGCCAAATCGATATCATTGCAGTAACAACTGAGGCGGAAATCATCATGCCGTATCCAAAAACCAACGCCTCAGGTGCGGTTGTCCATTGATCTTGCCAATAGCTAATATTGAACGAGATCGCATACAGTGAGGCAATAACACCAAAAACTAAAACAAATTGCATGTAAATTAAAATCGAAGGGAATCTGTGTCGGTTATAAACTTCGTTGACCACAGAGTCGGTGACATAGCGATCAACCAAATCGGTTAAAGGCCTGCCACCCACAATTCGGCTTGAAACAATTTCGCCAGGGTTCATGTCTGATCGAATTGGTTCGTAAAGCTCGGGGTGAGCTTGCTTTGAGTATGTTTGCTCACGAACTGATTTCAGGTCGCCACGGACCATCGGGTTAGTGTTTTTTGCGAACTTATTATCCAAATATTCTGAAAAATTGATCTTTGTTTTTGCGATAAAGCGCGTTAATTTATCGTTATCGTCCAGTCTTTGTACCAGCTTCGAGCCTGGCAGATACTTGACCATAAAGTGCGCAATTTTTGCTGTTTTTGCGATAACTTTTGAGACGATAAATTTCCACAAAATGTCGTAGACAAAAGGCACAAAAATTATCATTAAAATAGCGATTCCTAGCGCTTCTAACAGATATCCTCCTGTAAAAGCTTTCAGCGAATCAAAAATAGTGCTCATAAAATCTTGTATAGTTTCCATGTTGTTTTCCTTACTGCGCCGCAGTAGCAGTTGATTTAATTTTAATAACGCCTGAGTTCGTTAGGCTTTTTAGTGTTTCGCTATCCGCGACTGTGTTGGCGAGAAAATCAGGAATGAGTCTTAGATTTACGCGCGCTTGCATGGCTTCTGGTACATACCAGTTTTGGCCGTCACCTGTTGCGACTGGTTTTCCGTTTTTGTCATAAAAATAAGGCACAACGTAAGTGTCAAAAGCGTCTCCATCTTTTCGCAACACAAAGATAAAGGGGGCGAGTGATCGTAGCTCCTCGTTTTGCTCGTTTTTACCGATGATTTCGCTGGTAACTCCGAAAAGTAGGTACCCTTTAAGATCTTCGTTTTTTACAACCGGAACAATCCAGCCTGCGTCGTAAAGCCGATTGTCTGTGCTGAAAAGCCTTTTCTCCAAAAGCGTATTCATGTCGGTCACGTAGACTTTAAAGCCATCGGGGAGAGTGTCTTTTCCCAGGCTTTCAGTGAGCGCTTTTACGCCATCCGCCAGATATTCGGCTGGAACAACCTCTTTACGATTTTGTTGATTAATTCCACCCGTAATACCCTCAAGACCAAGCATAAAACTGGTGATGTTTTCGCTGTCGTAAGCGCGGCCATAGTGGATATGACCAACGTAATAGGATGTCGCAATCACAATACTGACGCTAACGAGTAGCAGGAGTGCCGCTGTGTTTTGTTTTGACGCACTAAAAAAGTGGCGAATTCTAGCCGCGTTTACATGCCCCTTTGTGATAATTTTTTCGATTAGTGGCGGGTCGTAAGTGACTGCCAGACCGTATTTTTTTTCGCTCATTACCTATCTCCCATAAACAATATTAATTTAACTTAAGTTATGATATCATATTTCAATATAAAACATAATAATTTATCGTTATTTTTTGTAATCGCGACTAACTTAATCTTTTCCTCCAAACAATCGTTCGTAGGTTGATATAAAGGAATCCATATTTTTTTTCACCCGCGGATCTCCCGCTGAAATAATTTTGTATGCCCAAAAAATCCAAACAACAACACCAAAAATGATATTTCTGATTACTTCATTGCCGCAGTCTCTCGGTAGGTCAAGAAAATAAACAGGCATTCCCACGAAAATAATAATCGTCCCAACAGCCATTTGTAGTGCCCAAAACGTCACAAAAATCAAACGCATAAATCACCCTTTTATAAAATACAAAGATTATCAACAACAAGGCGTACATCTATAAAACATTCCTCCATAAAAGTAAGGTATCTGTTTATATAGCGATTCCAGAGCATGTCATCCAAAAAAACCGGCGCAAAAATAAGCCAGAACGCCAGATAGCAAGCACGGACATACCAAATTTTTATAAAAGATTTAACTGCACTCATTATTAGCCTCTTCGATTTGAGATTTTGAAACAACAATACTGTCGATCAGTGCCAGTAAAGCCTCCCGCTTTTCTTTATCAAAAAAAAGTTGATCGATAACAGAATTGATATTGCTATCGATCTCAACTGCGACACGCCGAAGCACGTAATGTGCTTCGGACGAAATGACAGCTGTGCGATTTTTATTCCTGCTCATAGCCGCCTCGTTGACTTAAAAATTAAACGCAATTTNNATTTCCATATTTAAGTCAGACAGCCCACCAAAAACAGTGTGGTTAAGCGCCATTTTATAAATCCACCCCATTTTCACGTCGATGCCGTTATCAAACGAATAACCAGCTCCGATCAATGACTCGATCATTAATCGCGTTGTAAATAGCGGTTCTGGATTTTCATCCTGATACAAATCTGAATTACAGTTAATTTGGCCGTTAAACTGCTCACACCACCTATTTTCCCAATGTATCTGTCGGCGCTCAGGATTAAAGAGATAGTTAGCAGTCATTTCGCCGAACATATAAAAGGGTCCGTCACTCTTAAAACCAGCACCAAGACCAAAATACTTGCTTCCTGGACTGTAATTAGTGACAGTATTTGTGCCTGCCCAACCTAGCGTATATGGCTCAACTTGACGTTCGAAATGGCCCACCTGAATTACGCTATACATACTTTCTGTGTTTGTCTCAAAGCCAAAACTGGACGTAATATTGTCAATATCACTTCGCACTCTAAGAGTAATTTCATCTGTGTGGCGGGATGAGCGATGATCTTTTGCGAGATTAAAACCAAGCCCGACTTGTAGGACGTCGGGGTGACCAAACACGCCTTTTTTACTCGGTTCGACCACTTCATTTTTAACGCTAGCGTCAACGACGAGGACCTCCGGAGCAGCTGCTGGCACAGGCTCAGCTGGCTCAGACGCCACCTGCGGTGCTTCAGCAACAACCTTTTCAGTAGCTACAGAATCTTGTGAAAAATCTAAAGTGCCAGCGTTAGCTGTAACAGCGAACACAGACAATATTGCCGAGCTAATTAGTCTTTTATTCATACAACTTTCCTTTCTTGAGTTTTAGTTAATTTTTAATTTTGTACATACTTACTATATCATGACTTATTTTAGTTGGTGATATAATAAAGCAATATATTTGTTGTATTTTTGTAAACATAACATCCTACATAAATGGTATTTTTTACGGCGCAGCCGTGGACATCAAAAAAGCAAACTATTGTACATATTAAATGCGTTAGTATATCATTACTTTATATATATTATTTTGGTGGTTTTTTATGAATATTGTTGGCAAAAACATGGCTACAGGCACAAAGAGCGCTGCTGTTAAAAGTACGGTATTGAACGCAAAGGGCGTTGGTACTAAAGCAAAAACACGAACTATTGCTGTCGCGTTTACGTTGCTTTTTCTGGGTGCTGAGAGCGTTTATGCGTTTTTTGGCGAGAGCTCAAAAGAGGTGAAAGAGGCTACCCGTGCGGCTGAGATGGCGGAGGCGCCTGTGGTGCCGGTGGTACCTGAGAAGAAGAAGCCTGTAGTAGTGGTGCCCAAAAAAGTGGTGAAGACTGCGCCGGCCGTCGAAAACTTTGATCAACGAAAAGTGCGGGTGGCTAATATGCGTGAAGTCCGCGCGCAGATTAAAGAAATTGAGATGGAGATGTATAAAACGATCAAAAATGATGTGCTGGATGAATCCAAATGGTCTGACATCAGATCTAATTTTAGACGCATTTTAGCGCTGGATCCGGGCGAGAAAAATCCCGAGACGCTTAAGGCGCGTGAGTTTATTTGTAATACGTTCGCATACGAAGGGCTTGGCTTAATTAATGGGGCGATACATAGGCTCGAAGGCGATCCGCAAATTAACACGGTATCTAAACGCCGCAAATCGCACTCATTGCTCTCTCAAATCCCCGCTAAAAATGAGCTTGCAAAAAGAATGCTTGCTGAGTCGTATGCGTACCTTTCGCTTACTGAATATTATGAAAAACGAGGCGGCCTAGCAAAAAATCCACAGATCGAACTGCNNAACTGCAAAAAAAGATTGAGAAAGCGGTTGTCTGGTATCAGAACGAAACTCAGCCTGGAACGCAGTTTAAACCCTAAACCAGTTTATGAAGTCGCGCTTCACGCTCCGTAGTTTATGCGCAAGACGCAATACCCTTAATATTTTTGTTGCTTTTATTATAATGTTATGGTATCATGACTAAACATAAAAAGGAGTGTTTTATGACTAAAAAAGACTACAAACTTACGCTCACTGCTTTTGCAAACGCCCAGGCTATTCAGGATGTAGTGCGTGAAAAAGGGCATATTTCGGCGGTCGCTTATCAAGTAAAAAACATTCAAAACATTCCGATCGCGGCTCTCGCTGTCAACTTGCCAAAAGCGTTTGTTGGCGGAGCGACGATTAGTCTTGGGCAGGTAATAGCGATTATCCCCGAAAAAGAGCTCGAAAAAGGCGCTCTGTACTCAAAGTTAAACGACCTACAAGTCGGTGACATAAAAGCTGATGGGGCAGGTGGCTTTGTTTGGACTTGGCGCCAACCTCCGAACCGGTTGCCGTCAAAAAGGCCGTCGGATAAGGGGCAGAGCAGGGGATTGCGTTTTTGCCGTTTTAAACTTTTTTTTAAGCCAAGCATCGACTTGGCTGGCAAATGGATTTGCCGACCATTTTGAGTCCGCAGGAGATTGGACTCAGTAAGGAGGGAGAGACCAGCTACGCCGAAAAGGAATGATTACCAAAAGGATTTGTCGGCTAGCTTTGAATTGCAGGAAGACTAAAACGGGAGAACTCATGCAAACCAAAACAGCATCACGACCGCTAACTCATCTTGACGCCGCAGGATCAGATTATCCGCACGCCTGGAAATCGATAAACGTGTTTCAGAAATCGCGTGGCAAAGATCTTCCTGACTGGCCGAAATGGTGCTTTTTACCCATGTCTGCCTGGTATGCCATTGTTAGTAAAGGTGGCGATATGCCTTTTGGCAGAATCGGTGATGTTGCTAGATTATCTGCCCTTGGTGCCTGGCGCTATACAAAAGGGATTTATCGCATCGATCCAGATATGTTGGCTGCACTAAAAGAGACGGTGATTTCCGGACCTATCCCATCTGATGTATTACTAAGACTTCCTGAGTGGTCAATTTATGTCGAGACGCCAGGCTGGCGGTGGTTTGACATACCAATGTTTGGTTTTTTCGTGCACCTTGAGTGGGACGTCAGGACGGAGCGAAACGAGCTCCGGTTTTTATTAGATACTGCCGATGGATTGCGGATCCAAATTTTACATATCGGTCCATGGACAGTTAGCGAGGCTGTCAGTAAAGCGATGTCTGAAGCTAAACGAAACAGCTCATTACTAAAAATAATAAGCGATATAGCAGACACGCTTGTGACACAAACGCTCGCTGAACAGATCCAGCCTATGCTCGCGATAGTTATGTATCTCTGCTCTGACGAGCCGGATATCGATGACGACCGACTGCCTGGCTCGAGTCCAAAGATACCCACACCCACAAAAACAAAACACGGTTTTCGATTATTTCCGGCCGATAAGCCTCATTTTTGGACGGTTGGGACTAATTTAGGACAGCAGCTGCGTAACACAATTTCTAATGTCGAGCTGAGCGAAAATGGACGTAAAGGACCAAAACCGCATCTTCGCCGAGCCCACTGGCACGGTGTCTGGACTGGACCGCGAGAAGGGGAACGGAAATTTAAGTACAACTGGTTACCGCCGACGGTGGTTGCTGGGGTTTTGTGAGTAATTGAGCTCTGCAAAAAGATTTGCCGTGAACCCTGTAAAAGACTTGCCGCCTTCGGCGAAACAACGCCATTTATTGGGATATTAGGTTATTAGGATTTTAGGATTTTGTGTATGACAACCAAAGCTTTTAAAACTGCAATCGAGATCGCTAAATTAACGGAAAAGTTGAACAGCGACATAGGACAGGCCAGCCTCAAAGCGGCCACCCTCCTAAACGAAAACACTGTTTTTTTCGACATCGAGACAACAGGCCTTTCCCAGCTCGATCAAATTATCGAAATTGCCATTATTGATGTAAACGAAAAAGTATTACTAAACACCCGAGTAAAACCAACAGTCGACATAAGCAGTCAAGCTCAACAAGTCCATAAGATTTCAATGTTTGATCTGCATGATAAACCTCAGTGGCCAGCGATAGTAAACGAGGTAAAAAGCCTTCTTGAAGGCAAAACCGTTGTTGCATTCAATGTCATTTCTGACCAAGGCATGCTGATTAATTGCGCTATTGCCCATAATTTAGATAAAGACTGGATCCGATGGCTAAACACTGTTTATGTGATGAGAATGTCAGCATCAGCCTTTGGCGCTGATAAATATGGTCGAATATCACTAGCAGATGCTGCTGCAGCCGCCAAGGTTGATTTTATTGGCCTGGCTCAGTCAGCCCTGGGTGATGCGCTAACGACCCTAGAGCTCGTCAAAAACCTCTATAAATATAGCACTAACATTCTTGAGCAGATTAAAGAGCTGCGCGTTTCATTATTAAATTGATGAGTTGAGTACCTGCGCTGCGCCTTGGACGCTGATTACGATATTTTTTACATATCATAAATATATGTAAATAAATGTAGTTTCGGCTGATTTTCATTAGAAAACATATTTATTTATGGTATAATGAATACATACAAAGTAAGAAATTAACAAACATTCAAAACCAAACTAAATCGCAAAAATGCGGAAGGAAAAATTAAATGAAACATATCGTCACTTTTATAGATTCCTCAGAAGAACTTGTAATTAATCAAAGCTTTGATACGCGAAAGGAAGCACGTGAACACATTAAAGCGTTAATTAAGAACGGCAGTTTTTCACACGAAGACAATCTTAAAATAAATCCGGTTGAAATTATTAGTCAAAAGACGATTCACGAACATGATGAATATGGTGGTGAGCAGGCAATTGTTTATGTTGCTGCGCTAGTTAATAAAGAAAAAAGATCCGCAAGTTTTATAGTGCAACTAACGTCAGGCGAATACCTACCTCAAATGGGTTGTCAAATCTCTACAAGCGCTGGCGACATGGAATTTTGTGACACAGAAAAGCTGATTTTTAATGCTTTGGATGTCGCAAAAATTGCAGAAAAAGCAGCAGCAGAAGAGACAGAAGAAAATTACGAGTTTGTCGATGCAGGCTTTAACTGCGCAATTAACAGTGTTGATCTCAAAATCAGAGTTTGCAAGAACTCAGGCAAAGCAACACTTATTCATGAAAATTATGGTCATAATAAACATGACTATTCAACAGCTTTCAGCGAAGGTGAAACCTTTGAAACTCTAGCCCTAGCCGAAGAATTTTTAGATCAATACAAAACTGACGAGTACAGCGATTTTTCTGGCCTAAGCGCTTACTTTAATGAAAACGCATAACCCAAAAGGCAGCACTTTTGTTCTGCCTTTTTTGAGAACAACTACTGACTAATGAGACGATTAGAAGCAACCACCCGCGTTTGCGGGGATGATCCGGAGCATGGCCGGTTTAATATTCTTTACAAAAACAATCCCGCATTTGCGGGGATGAATCGTACCAGACTTGCAGTAGTCCACCGAGCATCACTCGATCCCGCGAATGCGGGGATGAACCACCAACTCACTAATCTCGCGGCCGACAGAACTGGCCGACTATCTATACCCGATAATGCCGCCATTTAAGATATGTTTTACATAGCATAAACATATGTAAATAAATGTAGTTTCGACTGATTTTCAATAGAATTTAAATTCTTATATGATATACTGAGTGTATATAAAGTAAGAAATTAACAAGCAAACCGGAGATTTAAAATGAACGTAGTTACCGAAATTATCGAAACCATCAGACAAGCAGCATCTGTGCACGGACTCACTCTGCACCGCTATCAAGCGAACAAAAAAGCGCACGCAACAACCATAACATACGTCTTGCACAGCAGCGCAGATCGTCCGAAATTCAGCAGAGACTGCGACGGCCCAAGCGCCGTTCTAACAAAGCATGAGGGAACTACTGAGCGTTGTGAGGCGTTCCGAGAACTGTCACAGCTGTTAGCTAGCATACCGCAAAATAAGCAAAAATCGTAACAACTACAGAAGCCGGAAATCGGCTTCTGAGGAGACTTAACATGAGCATAGATACATGTAGTTGCTCGCTTTTATAAATCGCAATTCTCGCACTCATCCGGTTTTTTCGTCTCACATTAAATGATTTTATAAAAACCTTTGTGCTCACATTAAGTGACCGTATAAAATTGCGTGCTCACAATAAATGATTTTATAAGCGACGTTTGCTCACTTTATTTGATCCTATCCGAGTCATCGATGTCACCCATCTCTTTGCGGATTTCTGCTTCCAGCAGCTCTGGATCTGGCAATTTGTTGTGCAATTCCGATGGCAACTTTCTCGTCAGTTCATAGCCGGAGACGCCAACGGGTTTATCGATACCCCGCAGAGCATATTCCACTTCAAAGTGATCTCGCTCCTTGCACAGGATAATGCCGATGGAAGGGTTTTCAGTCGGTTCGCGGACGTAATCATCCAGCAAGTTCAGGTAAAAATTCATCTTGCCTGCGTATTCCGGCTTGAAGCGGCCAACCTTGAGCTCAAAGGCCACCAAGGCATTCAAACGGCGGTTGCTAAACAGCAGATCAATAAAATACTCCTTTTCGTTGGCCACGATTCGGTATTGATTACCAATGAAAGCAAAACCGTAGCCCAGTTCCAGCATGACATCTTTGATTTTGGAGATCATACGAGATTCCAATTCTGCTTCGAGTACTGGCTTTTCAACGCCCAGCATATCTAGCATGTACACGTCCTTCATCGCTTGGTCGGCCTGTTCTGCCAGGTGCTCTGGCAAAGCTCTTTGGAAGTTATGTTGTTTGTCTGCCAACTGGTGTCTCTGGTAGGCCTGTGACTCGATTTGATGAACCAGTACGCTACGGCTCCATCCCATCTCGATGGTTGCCTTTATATAGTACTGTCGGGCGTCACGATCTTTCACCTTCGCCATGATGGTGAGATTCTGCCCCCAGGGAATTTCTCCAACAAGTTGTTGGAGATTTGTGTCTCCCTGATATTCCTGATAGAACTGGCGCATATACCACAGGTTTTGAGTGGAAAAGCCACTGCGCCCTTCAAATATACGCTGCAAATCTCGCGCAAGCTGCTCGACGACAGACTTGCCCCAACCCAGGGTGTCCTGCTTCTCCGTGATGGCTTTACCCAGGCGCCAGTACAACTGGGTCATCTCCCGGTTGGCAGATCCGGCCACCCGGATTTTGGCGCGCCGAATCTCGGTTTTGACTTCGTCCAGGAACTGGCGGTATTGCGGCTCATCGGGGATGATTAGCGAACTCATGGTAGTCACCTCACACAATGCCCAGTTTATGGATTTCTTTATTGAATTCGTCCGTTTTACCGGCGGCGAGCTGACCCCTCAGATAGGCTTTTACGTCGCTACGACGGGCGTTCAAGTGCTCACATAATACCGCCAGACCGTAACCTTGCCGCGCCAACCTGGGTTCGAGCGTATCCAGATCCGGTGATAGCACGGACTCGATAACCTCCCGGTCAACGGGTTTCGTGCCGGTAGTATGGCCTTTGACCAAGGCAAGGGACAGGTAATGGGTGATCTGTAACGGTGTGATCAGGCGCTCAGCCAACAAGTCGATGGCTTCCTTTGCCACAATGTCGTGGGGGTTGATTTTAGTGTTGCTGCATTTGTCCAACACCCACTCGATATAGTGCTGTTTCTGTTGTCCCAGTCCATCGAGGTTAAAAACCTTGGCGCGAGCACCGATTTCTTCCATAGCGGGCTTGCGCAGTTCATTGCCCAGCTTGGGATGGCCGACCACCACGATGGCCAAAGTACCTTTGGCATCTTCGACAGTTTCCACCAAGTGTTTGAGGTCGATCAGGGTACGCCAGTGCAAGTCGTGAGCTTCGTCGATAAACAGGGCGATGGGCTTGTTGATTTTACGGATCAACTCCTGGAGCTTTCGTTCACGTTTTTCCGGTTGCGTGGGAATCTTGAAATCTTTACTGGTTGGCAAATCGGAAAAAAGTGCCATATAAAGGGTATTGACGTTAACTCTGCGTTTGTCTGTCGCCAATGCTTTTGAGACGATGACCTGATTGGTCTCTTTTAAGGACTGCTGCATGCGACGCAACGCCACCGTCTTGCCGATACCGACAATGCCGGTAAGGGCAATAATGCCGCCTGAATGAATAGCTGTTTCCAGGCTGAACAACGTCTTTTTATAAAGCTCGGTTTCAAAATAGTCGGCTTTATCCAAATCCTTGCTTAAACCGTAGTACTGCATCATTTCCCCGTACATGAGTCATCCCCCGTTTGATTTTTCAAGCTGAGCGTAAAATAGGTGCGAATTTCCACCATTACCCTGGCTTTATCCAACGAATCATCGAGAATTCGGTTGATCTCATCCATCTGGACGGAGGATAAGCGGGCTAAGGGGTGACCAAGAAATCCGGCGATGGCCGTCTTGGCTTCGATTTTGTTTTTAAAGGCGGGGCAGTCGAACGGATCGGCATCAACAAAAGGGACTGAGGGTAGCGGTTCCGTATGAAGTGCGTTAGTTTCCTTCAATAAGGAGGTGACACTCTCTTTTTCGCCACTTAAAGCAGAACGTGGCACGCTGATGTTTTTGGCAAGTTCGCCGATCCTGTCGGCCCGTTTTTCGGTCGCGCTCTTTTTTGGTTTGCGAAAGGTACCCAACTGGATAGGGCCGGTGGTAGGGTAAAAGGGGCCGTGTTTTTCCTGGTTGAACTCGACAAACAACTCGTTATCAAACAGTCCCCAAAGCAAGATGACATCCTGCCCCGCCATCGAGTAATCCAGTTGATAGCGAATGCCATCAATGCTAACGCAAGCCTCGTTGTCCGCCTTACGGTTTTCCGGTTCCCGAGCAAAGGAACAAAACCGCTCCCAACTGCACATTTCACGAAACCCTTCCGGAGGCAAGTGTTTGATCCAATCTTCCATGCGCGAATGATGTTCGCTGCGATGGGGCATTTGGTTGTAGCGGATCAGATATTGACGAAGCCACTCATTGGCTTCATCCAGGGTTTCCGGTTCGTGAAAATGATAGAGGGTTTCGAACATGTCTTTGATGGTACGAAACGAGCGTTCCACTTTGCCTTTGGCTCTGGCCGTGGTGCGCCGCCCATCGGTATTTCTGGGCATATGGGTTCGCACTTCGACCCCCAACAAAGCCATGACACGCCTAAAGAGTTTACTCCTGGCAAAGGCCCCATTATCGATGTAGAGCATTTTGGGGATACCTTGAAAAGGACAATCCTTGTGAGTCTTCGGCGCCATGGCATTGAATAGAAAGCGCAAGGCAGTCATGGTGTCCTCGCCTTTGACGATGGCATATTCCTGGTGACCCACACCGCTGCGGTCATCAACCACACTGGCCAGCATTAATACCGAATCGGTGGGATCATTCTTGAGCTTTTTTAACTCCGAGGACGAAAAATCGAATTGCCAGCAATCGTTACTGTGGATAGCTTGGAAAGGAATCGCCGGGGGCTCTATCGTCATGGACCGCTGATCGTAACCCCATCGATTCAGGTAACGACTGACTGTGCTGCGTTTGAGCAGGCCTTTAGGGGTTTGCACCAAACCTTCACTGGTTTCAACGCCATGATCTTCCAAAATGCGAATGCATTCCTTTGTCGAAAGGTGTCGTCCTTTTTTGTTAGTGGTGCGCAACTTCAATGCCGCAATCAACTCACAATAACATTTCATCTCGGATTGGCGAATCACTCGGGGCTCGTTGTAATCCTTGCGGTACACAGCTTGGGGTTGGTGGTGCAGCCGCAGCGCACGACGAACCGTGGAAACGGAGACGCCGTAAAAATCAGCGGTTTCTTCGAGCAGTGTGCGGCGCTTTTCGTGGCGAGCGGACAAGGCATCAAACTGATTATGTAGGATGATCAATGCTTCCACGGGAATCACTTTACTCACCACAGCTCCGGTCTCCATTCGAACGTGCGATGCCGTGTTTTTCCATCCAGTTGGTTAAATTCCCTGGAGTGGAACCGTAGCGACTGGCGATAAAGGCTTTCGTAGCACCGTTGGCCAGGAGCGCTTCAATTTCAGGACGAAAAGGATCGAGTTTACTTTTGCCTGGTCCCTTGGGTCGTCCCAGAGGTATACCCAAGGCTTTTTTTGCTCGCAACGCTTCCTTGGTGCGTTGTGAGATCAGATCCCGTTCGATCTCTGCCGCCATGGAAAACGCCATCGCGACGATCTTGCTTTGGATGCTGTGGTCAAGCTGCCAATTGCCTTTGACGGAGTAAACGCATATTCCGCGTTGCACAGCGATAGATAGAATTTCCATGCACTCCAGCATGCTACGCCCTAACCGTGATAGCTCACTGACAATCAAACTGTCGCCGTTACTGAGTTCATCAATAACGTTGGAAATTTGTCGTTTGCGCCAGGACAGTTTGCCGGAGGCCTTTTCCTCGACAAACTCCACCTGGTTCAGGTGTTTTTGATGGGCCAAAACCAGAATGTCAGACTTGTTCTTGTCCAGATCCTGATCGGCAGTAGAAACACGCAGATAACCGATGGTTTTGGGGTGAGTCTTCGCCAAAATTGTGTCTTCTGATGCCATAGACAATGAAAACCATGAAAACAGGGGTTTCTCTGTAGAATATCAGTTCAAATAGCCATTGTATTTCATTTATGATTGTCGATACAAAAAACGAACGTTTTCATTGGCGACAAAAGATGGCTATTTCAGAAGAAAAGTATGATGAAATTACCGATGAACTGGATGCTCACGACTTTTTCTTGCTTGGCGATCTCGCCCGCGCAGCATCCAACTCTAATTTGTTCAGGGAACTAGATCACCTGCATAGCTTGGCCAAAAGTGCACTTGACTACGCATACAGTGAAACCACACATGACGAACTTGAAGCATTTTACGAGGAAGTCGATGAGATTCGCAGTCGAGTGATGGATTCAATTGAGGCACTTGAAAAGATCGATGACGTTTTATCCAACGCTGAAGAAGTGCTATCGAATGCACTTTATGCTGACGAATTCGATGGCGAGTAAATTAACGTGGCAATCCTAGCCATTTTTGCCAGCAATTCTTAGGTTGGTTATGGGCTTGAGTTATTCCAGACCAGTCATTCCCGGCGGAAGCCATCGAGCGATTTTCTTGGATTATTTAGCCTATTGTAAATAGCGAAATTGGGTATCGGAGATTTTCGTCATTTTCGACTGAATCGTTTATTTGTAACGCCCTAGTTTGTCACACAGCGGAAGGTCGAAGGTAGCAAAAAGCAGGATTTTGTGGGCTCGATACATTCTTGTTTACCCTGAATCAGACACATGAAAATAGATGCCTTTCCTTTTCACTTCGTCATTTGCCCTTTGTTGTCCGAAGACATCGGGTTTTTTGTGGTGGTGTTCGTCAGATTGGAATGGGCTTTTGAAATCTTCCTACCCTCCAAAGTTTGAAGTGTACAGTTCATGTTGAGTATATTTCGCCCATTCCTGACCACTTCAGCTATCGTAATTACGCGCTGGCCCTCTTTAACTTGCTCAAGATAATCTACTGATAAATTCACGGATGCCATAAAATAATCTCGACCCAGTGCGTTAGCTAACATACCCATTGCGTCGTCCATCATGCCACACTGCACTCCACCATGAAGTAGCCCCGCCATATTGGTCATTTCTTTTCGCACAACATATTCTACCTCTGCTTTTTCTTGAGATATTTTTCTTATGGTTCCATTTAGCCATTGAGTAAATGGTGGCGCCATAGAATTACAAGTTTGGTCTACTGCCATTTCCAGAAATCTCAGCATTTGATTCATTTTTTCTATCCCTGGTGTTTTTCACTTTCTTTATCAGGCTATCAGTGATTCTGAATGCTCTTAGTCCGTGTAAGGCGACTCCCACACCCCAACCGATAGCGGGCCAAACAGCCCAAACATATCCTGAATATAAAACGAAATTAATAACGAATAAAAGGAAGACAACTACACAGTAGTTTATTAAGTGATTGTAAAACCTGCTTTCGGTTCTTGATCTTCTAACTATTTTATCTTGCTTATAATTCGAGGATCTTTTTTGTGGGCTAAAATCATTATCGGCCCTCAACTTTGCTATATCGATTTCTAATGCAGATGCTAATGCGCTTAGCGTTTCTAATCCGGGCTTCTGCCCTTGTTCTATTCGTTGGATTGTTCTAACACTCAAACCGCTTATCTCAGCCAGTTGTTCCTGAGACCAACCTCTATTAAACCGATACTCTCGAATATTCATTTTTGTTTCCCTATCTCAGCTGAGGCACTGATTATTCAAAAAAATAAATGAGTGAAACACGACACGCAGAAGACACTAATATGACATATCAGATAATTCAATTGGTTACACCAATAATTGGCAAGAATAAATGGATGCATTTTTTTGATGGTTTCGGAGGGAGAGTGGTAATTTGCCAAGACTCGTTATTTTACGAGGGTTAATCCACAGGATCTGTAATTTCAATTTGGACAAATTCCGCCGGTTTTGGTTTAGAACCTATCATGTGTTGTTCGTAGCCGAGTCGCAAATGAAATAATCCGTCTTGCCCAGCATTCTGTGCAACCTTAACAGGTTTTGCGTTTCTCTGTTCCCAAACAAGCGAATTCTATATGTCGTCAAATTATAGCTTCGCCCCGTATTAGGCCAAAAAGATGGGCGACATTGATGGCTCGGATACAATCAAATAAAGTGAGCAAACGCCACCGATAAAATCAGAGAATGTGAGCAGGGCTTCAGATACGGTCACATAATGTGGGCAAGAACGATTTTATAAAATCACTTAATGTGAGCAGAAAAAACCGGATGAGTGCGGGAAT
>DQHS01000146.1 GCA_003524365.1 Cellvibrio sp.
TGTGACCGTGCTGCACAACGGTGTGTTAGTGCAAAATCATTTCGAAATTCAGGCTTGCCAATCCATTCGGTGGCACCTTGAATTTCGAAATGATTTTGCACTAACACACCGTTGTGCAGCACGGTCACATAACCGGGCGATGTGAGCTTTTGAGCGCTATCGAATTTGGGGGCGGTAAAAATAATATCGTAGGTTTGCCATTCGCCCGGCGCGCGCGATGCATTCACTAGTGGAATGGACTGTTTGTAAACAGAACCGGCTTGTCCATTGGGGTAGGTTTTATTATTGAAGGAGTCTAACACTTGCACTTCATAGCGTTCTTGAAAAAACACACCGCTGTTGTTGCGTGCCTGACCGTCCAGTAATTTACCGGCATCGTCGGTAATCAGGGTTGGGGTTTTCCATTCAACGTGCAACTGCACATCGCAAAAAGATTCTTTGGTTTTGATATCACCCGTCTTGGGTACGACAACCATGGCGCCATCGACGACTTTCCATTTGGCCGCGCCACCTTCGGCGCCTTGCCATTGGTTCAGGTTTTTGCCGTCAAAAAGTACAACAGCGTCCGATGGTATTCCATTTGCCGGAACACTGATAACGGCGGGTACGGGTTCCCATACCTCTGTTTCTTCGGCGAGTTGCCAAGGCTCTTTGGCTTTTTCCGCCAGAGTGATTGCTGAATAACTGAGGGTTGCCGCGATAATGCCGATGGAAACGGGTGCCAGGCCGCGCTTCAAAAACGTGTTGTTCATAGAGTTTTTCTCTTGAGTTTTTGTGGTGATTTTTATGGTTGTGTTTGACGAATTTAGTTATAGCGGTTAAATCACAGCGGGGCGAATGATTTTACACAGCTTGATAAATATATCAGACAAATAAGTATTTTGTTAACACAGCTTTACAGAGGGGAGGCGGCGCCTGAAAGGCGCCAAAAAAGCGATAGAAAAGGGTGCAGCAGGAAGGATGATCTGATTAGTTTTTTGCCAGGCTTTGGTTGTTGGAGCAATTTAAAAATTGAGATTTAGCCAACCACTGTTGATCGGGGTAATAGGAAAACAAAAACTGCTCGCCTTTGATGGTGTCGATGACTTTGCGCGCTATGCCTCTGCGCACGGCAGGGCAACCATGGCTGCGGCCGAGATGGCCCAATTTTTTAGCCAGTTTTAAATCCACATAATCGGCGCCGTGGAATACAATCGCGCGCTCCATTGCTTTATCGTTAAAGCCACTTTCCAAGCCTTCCATACGTAACGAGTAACCATTGGCGCCCACGTAGGTTTCTTTAGTGCGGAACAGGCCGAGACTGGTTTGGTGGCTACCATAGGTATTGGAGAAATTGCGCGCGAAATTTTTGCCAGTTTTCATGCCGTGGGCGACCAATTCCTGAAACAGCAGTTTACCGGTCGCCAGATCAAACACCCACAGGCGCGGTTGGGTGGATACCAGCGAGTAATCAATCACGGTCAAGTTGCGTGCGGGCGACATCCCTTGAGTAAGTGCACAATCGAGCGCAGACAATGCCAAACTGATTACTCTGGGGTTGGCGGCAGGCGCGGCGCGGCTGAGTTTATTGAGCATTACCAGAATCGATTGGTCATTACCGAGGGGGGCATAGTTGAACGGATTAGAGGGGCGTTCTTGTGCCGTAGCGGTATTTAACGCGAATAGAAAGCTGCAGCAGGCCGAAAAAAGTAGGCCTTTAAGGGTCGTATACAACATGGACAGCCCCGAAGATTCTGGGTAATTAAAGTTGTAGCAACCCTGCTAGGGAAATTTATGTTCTTACCAGTTAGTACTGGCATTGCTTGAATGCTAGCATCCAGATAGGAATGCGGCAAATAACAAAAGTTCACTAGAGTCGGCCATTTTTTTGGCTACTGTTCAACTTTTTTGGAAGGCAACGTGATTGTGTTAAGTGTGCAGGGGCGCTCGTGTATGGTGTTATTGAGTGAATGGTTGTGGCGTTTTGCAGCCGTAAAGGGATATTGGTTTGTATTAGCGATTAGTGTTGCAGCCTCGCCTGCATTGGCCCAGGAGCGCAATCCAAACACTGAAGCACTGGGGAAAATGCTCGATTCCTCTACATTGATTGCACGGGAAATTGAAGTGCAAATGGTTGCCTTACAGTTGGATGTGGCCGAAGGGCGCCAAGTGTCTGGCTCCCGTCAGTTAACCGAGGCGCTTATCGGTTTTTACGAGCAGCGTCAGTATCGCCCGGTGTGGGGCGAGGCAGGTCGTTTGCAGAAGTTGATTGAGGCGTTGGAGTCGCTCGCGGATGACGGTCTCAATCCAGAGGATTATCAGGTAGAACACCTGCGCCATGCCTTGCCATTATTGAGTGATGACTCAATTGAGGCGATTCCTATACGCGTTGCCGACGAGCTGCGTGCGACCAATGCGTATCTACGTGCGCTCTATCATTTATACAATGGCAAGGTCGATCCTGCCGGCCTTGATCCACAATGGAATTTTGAGTTGCAGGATATGGCGCCGGTAGCCGATGGCGCGCGCGTGGCCGATAGCATCGAATCCGGGCAAATCGCCCAGCTCTTTGAACAGACCCGTCCACAGCATGCGACTTATCGCAGCTTCAAGGCAGGCTTACAGTATTATCGCCAGTTGGCTGACCAAGGCGGCTGGCCTTCGCTGCCGGTTGGGGCGACGCTAAAACCCTGCGCGGTCGATCCACAGGTCGCCGTCTTGCGCCAGCGTTTGCGGGTAACGGGTGAGTATATCGATCCAGTCTTGCCGATGGATGCTGATGCAAGCCAAACACCGGCAGAGGTTTGTTTGATCGCTAATGCCAAGGCGGCTGCTCTTGCGCTGTCTAGCGCAGCCGCCAGCGCAGCAGGAAGCTCTGTTGCTGATGAAATGTCGCCAACGATGCGCGGCTCGGAAAACTCCAGCTCTGCCGATTCGGTTTTTACTGAAGAGGCTGTCTTTAGCAGCAGTTCATCAGCGGCCAGTTTCTCAACTATGACGCCCCCTGAACCTGCATCATCAGTGCAGTCCTCGAGTGCGGCGCCAGTGAATCCCGACGAGGTGTTCGACCAGTATCTGGTCGAGGCCGTTAAAAAATTCCAGCGTGAGCAGTATTTGGAAGTCGATGGCGCTATAGGTCCGGCCACACGCGCTGCATTAAATATATCGGTGCAATCGCGTATCGATCAGATCCGCGTCAACCTTGACCGCGCGCGTTGGCTGCTGCACAACATCCCGCCCGAGATGTTATTGGTCGATGTCGCCGGATTTAAAGTTACCTACTTCAAAAATAATTTACCGATTTGGAACTCACGCGTTCAGGTCGGAATGGCTTATCGCACTACACCGATTTTCAAATCGGAAATTAATTACATCACCCTCAATCCAACCTGGACGGTGCCTCCTACTATTTTGCGCAAAGATGTATTGCCCAAAGTGCGCAAGGACATCAACTACCTGCGCGAGCACAACATCCGTGTGTTGGATAGCAGCGGGAAAGAGTTGGATCCTGCAGCAGTCGATTGGTACAAGCCGGGTAACGTCACTTTGCGTCAGGATGCTGGCGATGATGCCGCGCTCGGTAAGGCCGTGATTCGCTTCCCCAACTCCCACGCAGTCTATTTGCACGATACGCCGCACCAGAAACTGTTTAACAAAAGCCAGCGCGCATTCAGTTCAGGGTGCATTCGCGTAGAGCGAGCGCTGGAGCTGGTGGAATTGCTCTTGGCAGAGACTCCCACATGGGATTCAGCGGCGATTGCGAAATCTCTTGCAACGGGTAAAACCCGCAATGTCACCTTGGCCAAACGGGTGCCGATACTGCTCGCTTATTGGACGGTGGATGCCGCGAGCGAAACCCAAATTGCGTTCAAGCCGGATATTTATGCCCGTGATGCCATCGTATTAAAGGCGTTGAATAAGCGCGATTAGCGTAGAAAATGAACCAATAGGTGAGTTTTGGCGACTTTTTGAGTGATCGCGGCATGCAAATTTGTATTTTTGCGAAGTCGAGACTAGCGTTAATAGGAATTTAGACCATAAGCCCAGTTGTTTTTGCCAACTGGCGTTTAGGAAAAGTCCCTCGCAGAATTGCTCACCAAGGATTTACACCAAATGGCCATCAAAAAGACTCCGCGTACGACCGAGACACTGGAACAGGATGATCTGATTACGCTGGATTCACCGCCCGATGCGGAGGTCATTAACTTGCTTGCGCCAGCTCCCAGCAATGGTTACATGTATTTCACCGAGCGCGATCTCAACAAGATTCTGTTCAATCTGGATACCTTGCGCAGCAGTGTTTACCCACATCTTGCCAACGCGCAGGATACGGAAGATTTTAAGCAGCCACAATTTCCCTCGGTGTGTCTCATTGGTCTTGGCCGCTGCGGTTCCAATATCGCGTTGGATGTCGCCTCGCTGGTGTACAACGCGCGCAATTTTTATCTCAACGAATTCAATAGCGAAGAAAAAGAAGTTCGCGAGCAAGACAAGCCGATGCGCTGGATCAAGCGCAGTTTGCATTTAAAAGGTGCGCATCAACTCAAGCCGGTATTTTTAATTGAACCGCTGGTTATGCTCGGTGATTTGGATAAAGACATCGAAGGCCGCATTCGTTTTTCGCACAAAGGCGAGCGCTCCGGTTTCCTCAAGGATTACACCAAAATGAAAATCATGGACTTGTCAGAAGTTCATGCTGGTGGTTCCGGTAATGCGCCAATTCTCGGCCAGTATCTCGCCAAAATTATTCTCAATAAAGATACCCAGCGCTTCTCCAATCCCGATTGGAAATTTATACATTCTTATTTAATTGATTCCTGCGGCATTAAAGCCAACCAATCGCGTTTGTATTTTTATATTTTCAGTGCGGGCGGCGGTACTGGCTCGGGCATGGCAAG
>DQHS01000251.1 GCA_003524365.1 Cellvibrio sp.
TAATTTATCCGAGCGCCGCACCGTTATGTAAACCAATCGGCAATTCCATTTGTTTAACGGATTTTTTGCCGGATTTAGCACTGTCATTACGCGCTGCTGCAACTTTCTCCAAATACTCCGGAGTAACATCGCCAGCACAGTATTCGCCGTTAAATACGGCACAATCAAATTCGGTGATTTCGCTATTACCTTCGGCAGATGCNNCAATCAGTTCGGAACGGGTCGGCATATCGATGCCGTAAACATTGGGATATTTGACCGCTGGCGCCGCTGAAGCGAAATACACTTTCTTCGCGCCGACATCACGCACCATCTGGATAATTTGCTGGCAAGTGGTACCGCGTACTATGGAGTCATCTACCAACAACACAATTTTGTCTCTGAATTCCAGTTCAATAGGATTCAACTTTTGACGCACTGATTTTTTACGTTGTTGCTGACCGGGCATAATAAACGTGCGACCGATGTAACGGTTTTTTACCAAGCCCTCACGGAACTTTACGCCCAGCTTTTGCGCCAGTGCCTGACCCGCAACACGGCTGGTATCCGGAATAGGAATTACCACATCGATATCGTGATCTGGACGCTCGCGCAGAATTTTTTCTGCTAATTTTTCGCCTTGACGCAAACGCGCTTTATAAACCGAGATACCGTCCATAATTGAATCCGGACGCGCAAAATACACGTGCTCAAAAATACATGGCGTCAAACGCGGTGACTTGGCGCATTGGCGACGATTTAATTCACCTTCCTCAGTAATGTAAATTGCTTCGCCTGGTGCAACATCGCTGATCAATTCAAAACCCAGCACATCAAGCGCGACACTTTCGGACGCAACCATATATTCAACACCGCCCTCTTCTGAACGGCGCTTGCCGTACACTAACGGGCGAATACCGTTTGGATCGCGGAAGGCAACCAATCCGTAATTAGCAATCAAGGCTACGACAGCGTAACCACCAGTCACACGATTATGAACACCGGCAACAGCAGCAAACATATCATCGGCGGTCGGGCTGAGCTTGCCCTGCATTTGCAGCTCATGCGCAAACACGTTGAGCAGTACTTCTGAATCTGAATCAGTATTAACGTGACGCAAATCAGTTTTAAAAATATCTTCGTTGAGCTTGTCAGCGTTGGTCAGATTGCCATTGTGCGCAAGAGCAATACCGTAAGGTGAGTTTACGTAAAAAGGTTGCGCAAGGGCCGGACCTGAACTGCCTGCGGTTGGATAGCGGACATGGCCGATTCCCATGGTGCCAAGCAAACGCTGCATGTGGCGGGTTCTGAACACATCTTGCACAAGGCCGTTAGCCTTTTGCTGGCTCATGCGACCGTCCTGACAGGTCACCATTCCCGCCGCATCCTGTCCCCGGTGCTGCAAGATGGTCAACGCATCGTAAAGCTGCACATTCACATCGCGTTTACCCACAATACCTACAATGCCGCACATAAGATTGCCTCAATACTTGTTAACAACTTTAAACTTTTTGACCGCTTTCAACATCGCCAAACAGTGTCATTAACCACTGACTGACTTGCTCATAGGCCGTCCTGACCCATTCCTCGCACGCGAGAAAATGGGGAATTAATTGCGCTTGTTGCCACCACTGATCTTCAGTAACCGGAATAAAACCAGGCAAGAGAATTAGCAATGCCATCACGATAATAAATGCGCGCGCTGCACCAAAAACCATTCCCAGGAGACGATCAGTACCAGATAGGCCAGTGGCGCGAACCAAAGCACCAATGAGGTAGCTCAGCATAGCGCCTAGTAATAGAGTGGAGATAAACAGTACGGCATAGGCCGTCATAATTCGCACAGAGGGTGATTCAATTTGGTCGACCAGCAGAATTTCAAGCTGGCCGCCAAAGACTTTAGCTACCAACACTGCCGCAATCCAGATTATTAGTGAAAGGGCTTCGCGCACAAAACCACGAATCAAGCCGATCAAACAGGACAGGGAAAAAATCCCGATAATGGCCCAATCAGCCCAATTCATTCGCGCGCCCGCTCCAAAATCATTGATGGGAGGTTTACAGAGGCGCGCATTCTAACAGAGGCGCAGGATTATGGCTTTAGGGTTTGAAGGGTAAAACAAGGGAATTCACTTTCAAACGCTTATCCAATTGGGTTTTGATGGCAATGGCTTCGGTCTTATCTTGCTTGGGGCCAATAAACACGCGGTAAGTTGTCGCACTGGCGCCAGGCACTGCGCGTACATAAGCTTTATGGCCATCGGCCTGCAATTGGTCGCGCAGTTTATTGGCCGCCGCTTGTGCGCTCAAACTCGCCACTTGAATAACCCAGGTATCCGGCAACCCTTGCGCATTGAGGGGCATAACAGGAACTGATGCAGCACTTGTCGTACTGCTGGAAGATATCGACTTATTTGAAGATGCAACTTCAGCAGCAACAGCGGCTTGTTCTGGCGGAGGGATTTGAGCAGCTGGCACAGCTTCGGATTCATCAGGCAGAAACATAGTTTCAGGCGCAGGCGCAGGCTCTATTCCCTCTGGTCGCGTAGGCTCGTTGAAATCCACCGCAGTAATACTCGGGCGACCAGGAATTTGGGAGCTGGTGTCCACTTGATATTGTTGGCGATCCTTAAAAAAACTCGGCAAAAAAAGTACCGCAATAGCCGCTAGCACAGCTGCGCCAATTAATCGATGTTTTACGGATTCTCTCACCTAAAACCTCTACACCAGAAACAAAGGATAAAAACACTGCGTCACAATCGGGATTATTCCGTCGTCGCCACAAGCGCTTGCAAACCGGCCGCCACAGTATAGAAAGACCCAAACACAAGGATGCGATCACCCGCAGCGGAATTGCTGTAAGCCACCTGTAAACATTCGGCGACACTACCGGAAAATTCTGCATCCACGCCTAAGTCGACCAAATTCTGGCGCAATTGTTCAACCGTCGCTGCACGTGGAATAAACGATAAATCGGCGATATACCAGTAACTGACTTGCCCTTTGAGATTCGCCAGACTTTGGGCGCGATCTTTGTCGGCCATCATCGCCACTATGCCATGAATTTTTGAACCTGACGCGGCACTCTGCTTCAAACGTTCGACCAAATAGGCAGTTGCTGCAGGATTATGAGCAACATCAAGAATCACTTGTCGCTCACGCCACTGCAGGGTTTGAAACCGCCCCGGGACACGCAGTGCGGCCAAACGTGGGAATGCATCTAACACCGACAAATCCAAACCGAGAATGCAAGCAACTTGCAGCGCTGCCGCAAGGCTTGGGAGTGGCAATTGGGGCAGCGGTTGCAAAGAAAACTGCGTGCCGCTATTCCACCAATTCCACAAGAACTCATCTGCAACTGAATAACCAAAATCGCGTGACATTAAATGTAGCGACGCCGAAAGATTTTTTGCATGATCCAACAGAGATTGCGGCGGCGAAAAATCCGCGCAGACCACGGGTTTGCCAGCGC
>DQHS01000091.1 GCA_003524365.1 Cellvibrio sp.
TAAAGCGCAAATTCGGCAAATAACCCTATTCTGACTGCACACCTTCCTCTATCTGGGAGTCGTCATCCTCGCGCAGCGGGGATCCATAGGTTTAAATGTTTTTTGTCATGTATTCTTAAAATTACCATCAATGTTAAAAATTTATACGTGTTGTTGTAGGGCAAAGCTGGATCCCCGCTGCGCGGGGATGACGATTCCCTACTTAATTTCTAATTAGCTGTTGAATTAAAGTGAAGCACATATGAAAAATTCCCGTCGCCCTCTGGATGGCATTCGTGTAATCGAAGTAGGGCAATTACTTGCGGGGCCGTTTGCGGGCTGTATGCTCGCGTACTTCGGTGCGGAAGTAATAAAAATCGAGCCGCCGGAAGGCGATCCTATTCGCGGTTGGCGTGTATTAGAGAATGGAACTTCGCATTGGTGGCGCAGTATCGGCCGCAATAAAAAAAGTATCACGCTGGATTTAAAAAAACCTGAAGGCCAAAAAATTGCGCGACAACTAATTGATAGTGCCGATGTGGTGATTGAAAATTTTCGCCCTGGCGTGATGGAAAATTGGGGGCTTGGTCCGGAAGAGATTAAAACATCCAATCCAAAACTGGTTTATGCGCGCATTTCCGGCTATGGCCAAACCGGCCCTTACGCCAGCAAGCCGGGTTTTGCTTCAGTGTGTGAGGGTATGAGCGGCTTTCGCTACGTCAACGGTTTTCCTGATCAAGCGCCGGTGCGCCCCAATTTAAGTATTGGCGATACTATTTCCGGCATTCATGCTGCGCTGGGTATCGCCTTGGCATTGTTGGAACGCGAACGAAATACCGATGGCGGGGGGCAGGTTGTGGATGTTGCGCTCTATGAATCCATGTTCAATTTAATGGAAGCGGTAGTGCCGGAATTTTCCGGCGCTGGTGTTATTCGTGAACCGTCCGGCACCACAGTAACGGGCATTGTGCCCACCAACACCTATCGCTGTAAAAACGGCAAGTATGTAGTGATTGGCGGTAATGGCGATTCAATCTTTCAGCGTTTGATGGAAGTCGCTGGCCATCCAGAAATGGCCAATGATCCGCGCATGGCAAATAATGCGGGGCGTGTACAACACGAATTGGAAATCGACAATGCGCTTGCGGCTTGGTGTATGAGCAAAGATGCCGATGATATTTTGCAAATGCTTGAGCAAGCGCGTGTTCCAGGCGGGCCGATTTATAATGTGCAGGATATGTTTGCTGACCCGCACTTTAACGCGCGCGGCATGTTCGAGCAGGTAGAGATTAATGGCAAGCCGCTAAAAATTCCGGCGATATTACCCAAGTTGTCTGACACTCCCGGTCGCACTGACTGGCCAGGTGGTGACATTGGCAGTCATACTCAAGAAATCTTGCAGTCAGTATTGAATTTATCGCAAATGCAGATTGACGAATTAAAAACCACGGGCGTTATTTAAGGTAATCACTATGAAGCTGAAATCCGGTTTATATCGCCACTACAAAGGCAATGAGTATTTTGTGTTTCAAGTGGCGCATCACAGTGAAACGCGCGAACCGCTGGTGTTTTATCGCTGCTTGTACGGCGATTATTCCTGGTGGGTACGTCCGCTGGATATGTTTCTCGAAAGCGTTGAGTTGGCGGGTGAGACTATTCCACGTTTTCGTTTTGTGCGCGCATTAACGGAACAAGAGTTGGCTAATTATTTGGCACCGTTAGTGGAAGTAAAAAAATCGTGAGCATTATCGAACAAGAAAATTCTTCAGGGGCTGATGTGATTTTTACTGCGGAGGATACCCAGTGGATGGCCTATGCCTTGCAACTCGCAGCACAGGGCGAAGCAATTGGCGAAGTGCCAGTCGGCGCCGTTATTGTTCAGGACGAAAAAATTATCGGCGAAGGTTTTAACCAGCCNNCGACTCTCTACGTCACACTTGAACCTTGCACTATGTGCGTCGGGGCGCTTATCCATGCGCGTATAGCCCGTTTGGTCTTCGGGACAACAGAGCCCAAGGCTGGCGCTGTGGTCAGTAAATCCCGCTTGTTGGATAACAACTATTTCAATCACCGTATCGACTACGCTGGCGGCGCTTTGGCGGGCCAGTGCCAGCATCAACTCAGCCAGTTTTTTGCCCGGCGCAGGGAAGAAAAACGCAAACAGAGACCTTCCAACCTGTATTTGTAACCCCGCATAAGCCATTTCCCCCAGCCCTTTTACTTTTTATCTGTGAAATATCAGCTTCCAATTCTTTTTGGCGGCTTCTCTATTTTTATTTACTTTTTGCCTATCCGTTTGATTTTTAATAGTTATTTTTTTATTTTTGAAGTGAGTGGCGTGAATTTCATTATTTCTGTGACCTGGATATTAGTTTTATAAGTGAAATTATTACGTAATAGACTGGAAAACTATTTTCAAATTGGTATACAATTTGAAAACAATAAGAAAATTATTTACATAAATAGAAATTCGTATTTTAGTTATAAGTAATGAGCGCTGCATGGAATAAACAGGCGCAAACAACCATAAAAGCCGCTAAAGAGAACGAGAGACCCGGGGTATTACCTATTGCAATTGTTCGCAGTGGTTGTGCCTTTCTTCCTGTTACCCAGTTGTTCGATGTTATGCCGTCCAAGTCTGCCAAGGCACGGGTTTGTTCCTGTGTATGTTTGGTAGCTACGCATATTCGTGGGTATTGGTTTCCATAATTACAACAAAAGGCGCAGACGACTATGCTAAAAACCCTGATTGTTTATGCCCATTTATTGGCAGCCTGTGTGGCTATAGGTGTCTTATTAATTCAAGACATGGCATTGGCCAAAACCAAAGGCAGGAGCCTTTCAGCTGGTGTCGTCAAGGAGTTGGTCAAGTCGGCGAGCGTCATGTTTATCGCATTGATTGCGCTGTGGATTTCCGGTTTGGCGCTAGTGCTGGTTGGATATCTGGAAAATCCCCAGCAGTACCTTATGAATGAAAAACTCTGGGCCAAGTTCACTGTTGTGAGCATCCTGACCCTGAATGGTATTGCCCTTCACTACTTTAGTTTCCCCCGCGTGATTTCAACTCAAGGCCTGCTTGGTGTTCCTTCGCTGGAGCAGATACTGGTGGTGCTGACCGGCGCGATTTCATCGGTCTCATGGTTGTTTTCCTGCTATCTCGGCATTGCCCGCCCCTGGAATTACACCGCTGACTACGGTTTTGTGATGTCGATTTACGCCCTGTTATTAGTGGGTGCCTGCATTGTGGCGGGNNACCGCTGACTACGATTTTGTAATGTCGGTTTATGCCTTGCTGTTGGTGGGTGCCTGCATTGTGGCGGGTGAGGTGCTGCGCAGTATGCGCAAAGCCACCTGCGAGCCGCCCACTCTGACCGAGCGGATTCCGCTCAATGTATCGCGCGAGTTTGAATAAGCATTTTCCCGGCGTCCCGGCCGGGGTTTGACCCTGTGACGATGCCGTATAACCGTCATGTAACACGCTGTAGCTCTAGCCCTGACTCACTGATTCAGAGCCATAACAACAAAAACGTACAAGCAGTTTTATCACCGTTGTTAATCCCTGCCGATATTAATTGGCACACATTTCCGAGGAAGACACTATGAGTAGCTTTAAAGCCTCAGTGGTTAACCCTCGCCTGACAGGTGCCTTACGGCGTTCCTGTTATGCGATAGGTTTGTCGCTGGCTCTATCCACGCTGTCCACCCAAGCCTTTGCCGCTTGCCAATACACGGTCACTGGCCAGTGGAGTAATGGTTTTACCGGATCGGTCAAAATCACTAACGACACCGCCACTGCAACCAATGGCTGGAGCCTCAGCTGGCAGTACACTGGCGATAACCGTATCAGTGGCAGCTACGATGTGAGCATGAGTGGCACCAATCCCTACACCGCCAAAAATGCCGGTTGGAACGGTACTATCCAGCCCAACCAAAGTGTGACCTTTGGTTTTCAGGGCAGCAAAGGTGCAGCGGCAGCAGAAGTCCCGGTGTTGACCGGTGCCTTGTGCGGCAACGCAACCAGCTCCGCAGTTAGCTCGTCACGTTCAAGCGTGGCAAGTTCCATTGCACCCAGTTCAATTGCATCTAGCTCGATTGCGCCTGGCAGCTCATCCCGCTCCAGCCTGGTTAGTTCCAGTGCGCCCAGCAGTCGCTCCAGCCTGTCAAGTTCTTCGGTTGTATCCTCGGTTGATGGCGGTGGCTGGTCATTAAACTCCACCGATTCCTATCTGAATTTTGTCACCACCAAAAACACCCACAATGTGGAAGCCCACAACTTTACCGTTTTGAGCGGCGAGATTAACCCAGCCGGCATTGCGACCCTGAGAATTGACCTGAACTCGGTGAATACCGGTGTAGCACTGCGCGACCAGCGTATGCGCGACCTGCTGTTTGAAACACTGACCTATCCAACGGCGACCGTCACCATGTCCGTTCCTGCCAGTGTGATCGGTGGTCTCGCGGTAGGGCAGTCCAGCCAGAACGACATCACCGCCAGCCTGAACTTGCATGGTGTGACCGCTAATGTCACCACCCGTGTATTGGTACAGAAGCTCTCGTCCTCCCGAGTGTTGGTACAGAGTCTCGCCCCGGTATTGACGAAAGCCGATACCTACTCCTTGGTCAACGGTGTAGAAGCCCTGCGCGCGGCGGTAGGCATTGCCTCCATTAACGCCTCGGTGCCAGTGGACTTTGCGCTCGTCTTTGACGCCCGTTAATNNACCTATCATGAAAAAATTATTGAAAATATCGATGTTGGCTACTGGCGCCATCTGGGGTGCCGTGGCCGCATCCAATGCGATTGCACAGGGCGCTTGTAGCGTGGCCTACCAAACTGAAAACAACTGGGGTGCTGGTGCCCAGTACAAAGTGACGCTTACCAATACCGGTGCAGCCAAAACCAATTGGGAGCTGTGCTGGAGTTTTGCGGGTAACGAAACCGTATCCAGCCTGTGGGAAGGGACTTACACCCAGACTGGCAAAAATGTCTGTGTGAAAAACGTGGGTTACAACGGCAACCTGCCAGC
This sequence comes from Cellvibrio sp., assembly GCA_003524365.1. Lineage (GTDB taxonomy): Bacteria > Pseudomonadota > Gammaproteobacteria > Pseudomonadales > Cellvibrionaceae > Cellvibrio. The sequence goes on from DQHS01000091.1 coordinate 5,004, forward strand.
CAATGGTACGGTCGTCTTTGGCTTTATTGTGGCCAATCCGGGCGCAGTACCTGCTGCTTACACCCTGAATGGCGCAGCCTGTGGCAGTGTGGCGAGTAGTGTCGGCAGTAGCAGCANNAGCAGCATCGCGAGCAGTGTGGCATCGAGCAGTTCCAGCTCAGTAGCCGGTACCGCCGCGCGCTGGTTGTTGGATGCCCCCAAATCGACGTTCCACTTTGTGTCGGTGAAGAAGGCGGTGTCGGGTGTTGAAACGCCGGAAAACCTGACCTTCAGCCAGCTGCAAGGAACCGTTTCAGCTACTGGTCAGGCTACTCTGACTATCCCCTTGGCAAGTATCAGCACTAACAACACGGTGCGCGATCCCCGTATGCAAAGTCTGTTGTTTGAATCCGCTT
>DQHS01000053.1 GCA_003524365.1 Cellvibrio sp.
GAGATACGACGACGCTCTTCGTCGATATCCAACACCATAACTTCGATTTCGTCGCCCAATTGCACAACTTTTGAAGGATGAATGTTCTTGTTGGTCCAATCCATTTCTGAAACGTGAATCAAACCTTCAACACCCTCTTCCAGCTCTGCGAAACAACCGTAATCAGTCAAATTGGTTACTTTTGCTTTCACACGAGCGCCTTCTGGGTAACGCTTGGTGATTTGTATCCAAGGATCTTCGCCCAATTGCTTCAGGCCGAGAGACACACGGTTACGCTCACGATCAAACTTCAATACTTTAACGTCAATTTCATCGCCAACGTTTACGATCTCACCTGGGTGCTTGATACGCTTCCAAGCCATGTCAGTGATGTGCAACAGACCATCAACACCACCCAAGTCAACGAATGCGCCGTAGTCGGTAAGGTTTTTAACAATACCTTTAACTGCTTGACCTTCTTGCAAAGTGGCCAGCAATTCATCGCGCTCAACAGAGTTAGCTTGTTCCAACACCGCACGGCGAGAAACAACTACGTTGTTACGCTTTTGATCGAGCTTGATAACTTTGAATTCCAGCTCTTTACCTTCGAGGTGGGTAGTTTCGCGCACAGGGCGAACATCAACCAATGAACCAGGAAGGAAGGCACGGATACCAGCAACGTCAACAGTGAAACCACCTTTAACCTTGCCGTTAATAACACCTTTGATAACTTCTTCAGCAACATGAGCGGCTTCAAGAATTTTCCACGCCTCAGCGCGTTTGGCTTTCTCACGTGACAACTTGGTTTCACCGAAACCGTCTTCTACGCTTTCCAGCGCCACTTGTACTTCATCGCCGATTTGGAGTGTCAATTCACCCATTTCGTTGCGGAACTGCTCAGCAGGAATAACACCTTCTGATTTCAGGCCAGCGTGAACAGTCACCCAGTCCTTATCAATATCAATTACTACACCGGTAATAATAGTACCCGGAACCATATCAACGGTTTTTAAACTTTCTTCAAATAACTCAGCAAAACTTTCGTTCATACTCATGGTATTACCTATAGATTAGAGATGCAGGCGTTAAAAACTCGCCCCATCTATTCCGCACGGCCAGTCATACGGGTCAGTTAAAGTAAAGCGAAAACTCCCTCAGGCTGGGTTTGACAGTTTTCACTACTGCTAGAAACAGAATCCACGGCATAAATGAAAGCATAGGAAACCAGCAGGTGCGCAAGGCTAGCAGAATGCCCTATATTTTTCAATAGGTTAGCAAATTTTGACTGGATCGTCAGGGCGGGAAGGGATGTAACACAGGAGAGAAGACGGGGGCTGCACCTAAATATCTAGCGCGCCCCATAATCATATTAAAATCAGTGACTTATAACACTTAAACCACGTCCTACCGCATAATATTCAAAACCCGAAGCAGCCATTCTGTCAGGCTCATATAGATTTCGTCCATCAAAAATTACCGGGTTGCGCAGAGCGGACTTGAGTATATCGAAGTTAGGAGCCCGGAAATTTTTCCATTCAGTACAAATAATCAATGCATCCGCCCGCTCGAGGGCAGCTTCTTTTGTGCCCACCAATTTGAGGTCATCCCGCAAACCGTAGATATGCTGCGTCTCTTCCATTGCAACTGGGTCATAGGCTTGCACCTTAGCACCCGCAGCCCAAAGGGCCTCCATCAAAACCCTGCTTGGCGCTTCCCGCATATCATCGGTATTAGGTTTAAAGGATAACCCCCACAAAGCAAACACCTTACCTTTCAGGTCGCTGCCAAAATGACGCTCGATATATGTAAATAGTTTACTCTTTTGCGCTTGGTTGACCTTGTCCACCGCCTCCATAAGGCCAGCCTTATAGTCGACATTTCGAGCAATGTTAATAAGCGCCTTAACATCCTTGGGGAAGCAGGAACCACCATATCCGCAACCGGGATAAATAAAGTGATAGCCAATGCGGGGATCCGCGCCTATACCATTGCGAACTTTTTCAATATCAGCCCCCAATAACTCCGCAAGATTAGCCATCTCATTAATGAAGCTGATTTTTGTCGCAAGCATAGCATTTGCCGCATACTTGGTTAATTCTGCGGAGCGAACATCCATAAAAATCATACGATCATGACTGCGATTAAACGGAGCATAAAGCTCACGCAACAAGCGCTCAGCTTTTTCACTATCGGTACCGATTACAATACGATCAGGCTTCATGAAGTCATTGATTGCAGCGCCTTCTTTTAGAAACTCAGGATTGGAAACCACATCGAATGGAATGCTAACCCCACGTTTTTCAAGCTCAGCTGCAAGTGCAGAGTGCACTATTTCTGCGGTGCCTATTGGCACAGTAGATTTATTTACCACCACTTTATAATCCGTGACGCGCTGACCAATTGTTTTTGCAACAGCAACAACATATTGCAAGTCCGCCGATCCGTCTTCACCCGAGGGAGTTCCCACAGCAATGAACTGCAGTTCACCATGCTCGACTGCATGATCCATGCTTGTAGTAAAATTTAATAGTCCTTGTTGGACGGCCTGCTTGACAATCGCCTCCAACCCAGGCTCATAAATTGGAATTATTCCCGCGTTCAGGTTATCCACTTTTTTCTGATCGATATCAACACAAAGAACATCGTGCCCAACGTCCGCCAAACAGGCGCCTGTGACCAAACCAACATAGCCAGTTCCAAATACTGTAACTTTCATTAGAAACTCCCTAGCCTGTTAAGATAATGCAATTTAAGAGCGACCATAACTATCTTCATAACGAATAACATCGTCATCTTGAAGATAAGGACCAGATTGAACCTCAACAATTTCCAAAGGTATTTTTCCCGGATTACTTAATCGATGTTTTGTTCCGACAGGTATGTAGGTGGATTCATTTTCTGAAAGCAGAATAGTCTCCTCACCCTTTTGAACTAGAGCAGTGCCTTTAACAACGATCCAATGCTCAGCCCGATGGTGATGAACCTGAAGAGACAAACTTCCGCCTGGCTTCACCCGAATACGATTTACTTGATAACGATCACCGGTGTCTATTGCGTCGTAACAACCCCATGGGCGATAGATTTCACGGTGCTGCAGATGCTCGGAGCGATTCTGTTTTTCAATTTGAGTGATGATTGATTTCACTTGTTGTGCTTGAGATTTATCGGCAACCAGCACTGCGTCAGGTGTGTTAATAATCATTAAATTGTTAACGCCTAAAGTGGCAACCAATTTATCTTGTGAAAAAACTAACGTATTGGTGGAACCTATATCGATACTATCACCAATCAAACTATTGCCAGCGGCATCTTTCTCTGAAAGATCCCAAAATGACTTCCAATCACCTACATCACTCCAGCCAGCATCTAACGGAACGCAAACGACATTTTTGCTTTTTTCCATGAGTGCATAATCGATTGAAATGTTAGGTGCCTGTGCAAAAGAATCTTTATCGACACGAATAAAATCCAAATCTTGTACAGCCCATACCTTAGCTTGCTCAGCGGCGACAATGACATCAGGGCTTTGATCCTGTAATTCACATAAAAAAATCTCGGTCTGAAACACAAACATCCCACTGTTCCAGTAATAGCAACCCTCAGAAAGATATTGTTCTGCTGTCACTAAATCCGGCTTTTCAACAAACTCTGCAACGGGGAAAAATACCTTGCCCTCGGTATCAGGTCCATGCAGAGTTTTGATGTACCCATAACCGGTTTCAGGGCGAGTAGGATGAACACCAAATGTAGCGAGATGGCCAAGTTGCGCAGCACTGATAGCTTCAGCGAGAGCTGCCTGAAATACCGCAACATCACGAATCATATGATCCGCTGAAAGTACCAAGAGGATGGGATTGTCGCCCAACGTACGTGCATGAATGGCAGCCAACGCTAATGCCGGTGCAGTATTGCGAGCGATGGGTTCCAAAATGATTGATGATTTTTGCTGACCAATTTCATGTAGTTGCTCGGCAACCATAAATCGGTGCTCTTCATTGCACACCACAATGGGAGGGGCAAGGTTGGGCACACCTTGTAAGCGCAACAGCGTCTGTTGCAGCATGGTTTTATCACCAAATAACTTCAACAATTGCTTAGGGTAGTGTTTGCGCGACAAAGGCCACAGGCGCGTGCCCGAGCCACCAGCGAGTATTACAGGAATAATCAATTAATTCTCCTTAATGAAAAATATCGCACCTGAAGCCATCGAAAGGAATCACTTCTTTACCTGCTTAACGTGTAGGATCTCACCAATAAAAAAGTACAGCTTTAGCATCAATCAAACTTTATAGCGATCTTTTAAAAATGCTTTAAATTGATTGCCAACGTCGGTGTGGCGCTCACCATAAATAACATTTGCCATTAGATAGCCGAGCTTCGTTCCGCAGTCATGGCTACGCCCTATTAGCTGATAGGCCTCGACTGTTTCCTGATCCAAAAGTGCATCCAGAGCATCTGTAAGTTGAATTTCCCCGCCGGCTCCTGGCATAGTTTTGGCCAATAGGTCCCACACAGTTTTTGACAGAACATAACGACCAACAATCGCCATATTTGAGGGTGCTTCATCGACCGGTGGTTTCTCTACCATTGCTTTGATGGCCGCAGTTTTTCCTGACGGAATATCTACACCCGAACAATCAACCACACCGTATTTATCAACTTGATCATGTGGTACTTGCTCAACAAGAATCTGACTGTTACCGGTCTCCTGAAAACGCCTTGTCATTCCTGCAAGATTATCGTATCGAAGATTGCACTCTGCGTTATCGACAATTACATCTGGCAGCAAGACGGCAAACGGCTCATCGCCCACGACAGATCGAGCAGCGAGAATTGCATGTCCCAAGCCCTTTGCTTCAGCTTGACGTACAGAAATAACAGTAAGCCCAGGAGGAGTAATTGAGCGAACTTCCGCAAGAAGTGAGCGCTTCAGTCGCGATTCGAGTTGGGCCTCTAATTCAAAACTGGTATCGAAGTGGTTTTCAATGGCATTTTTACTGGCATGTGTCACCAGCACAATTTCCTTGATACCTGCCGCTGCTGCCTCTTCAATAACATACTGAATCAAAGGCTTATCAACAACGGGAAGCATCTCCTTAGGAATTGCTTTTGTTGCGGGCAACATACGCGTCCCTAAACCAGCAACTGGAATCACCGCTTTTTTTACTTGCATAATTTTGTCCTAATAGATTTTCTATTTTTTAGCTATTGAGCAAGTGAAGTACTTCAGCCGTTTTTTGATTAACCAACGCCTGATCTCCACGACTCTCTACATTCAACCGTACTACCGGTTCCGTGTTCGACATACGCAAGTTAAATCGCCATGCATCAAACTCAAGACTAATCCCATCTGTTTTATCGATGATAATTGCATCTGCAGAATAGTGATTGAGCACTTTACTAATTGCAATTTTTGGATCAGTCACATGGCTATTAATTTCACCAGGCGATGGAAATTTTGCAATGCGGTCTTCCAGCATACTGGAGAGAGTTTGTTGTTTGCGGGACAGCAATTCACACACTAACAACCAGGGAATCATGCCACTGTCGCAGTAAAAAAAATCGCGAAAATAATGATGTGCGCTCATTTCTCCGCCATAAACTGCATCTTCCTCACGCATACGCTCTTTGATAAAGGCGTGGCCGGTTTTGGATTGTATGGCGAGCCCACCATTTTTTTGCGCAATATCCAGCGTATTCCACGTCAAGCGCGGATCATGGATAATTTTTGCACCAGGATTTTTAAGCAGGAACGCTTCAGCCAACAAGCCAACGATGTAATAACCTTCAGTAAATGCACCGGTTTCATCGAAAAGAAAACACCGATCAAAATCCCCATCCCAAGCGATACCCATATCCGCTTTGTGGGCTACAACTGCCGCTGTTGTAGACTCACGATTTTCTACCAATAGCGGATTAGGAATTCCATTTGGGAAGGTACCATCAGGCTCGTGATTGATTTTAATAAATTCAAAAGGGAGATATTTTTCTATAGCATCGATAACATGACCAGCAGCGCCATTGCCCGCATTGACAACCAATCGCAAAGGTTTAAGTTGTGTCACATCAATATAAGACAACAAATGCTGCACATAGGCATCCAATGTACTTAGTTCTTGAATACTCCCGCGTGCTGCAAAATTTACGGGGGCAAAATTGTTATCTTCAGCAAGGCGCTTAATTTCATTTAGTCCAGTGTCACCGCTAATCGGTTTTGAATTGGCGCGCACCAGCTTCATACCGTTGTAATCGATCGGGTTATGACTTGCCGTAATTTCTACGCCGCCATCAGTTTTCAAATAACTGGTAGCAAAATAAATTTCTTCGGTCCCTGCCATACCAATATCAATAACATCGACACCTTCATCACGCAAACCATTACTAAGGGCGTTTTTCAATGTTTTGCTGGTTAGACGCACATCACCCCCCACAACCACGCTTTTGGGCTTTAGAAATTGCGCATACGCGCGACCTATACGATACACAATATCTTCATTGAGTTCGTCGCCCAACTTTCCGCGTATGTCGTAGGCTTTAAAACAAGTCAAGGTCATATTCTAATCTCATCTTGAATGGAGGATATCGTGTAGCCCGATACTGTTGTTTTAAAAATTGTGTTATGAAACGAATATCTTGTGCAAACTAATTGAGCATTCTTACCGTGTGTTGACACAGATCTGGAGATGAAAGGAATCATGTAATTGCTGCCAGCATTTTTGTAAAAACTTCATCGATAGTCATGGACGTGCTATCAATAATCACTGCATCCTCTGCTGGTCTGAGTGGTGAAATTGTACGACTTGAGTCACGCTCATCGCGTTCACGTATATCTCTAACCAGAGCTGCCATATCAACAGATTCTCCTTTTAAACATAGCTGCTTGTAGCGTCGCTCCGCGCGCGCCTCTGCGCTGGCGGTTAAAAATAGCTTTACCTGGGCCGTTGGAAATATTGTTGTTCCCATATCTCGACCATCAGCAACCAATCCGGGCGCAATTGCAAATTCTCTTTGGCGCTCCAATAACGCAGCTCTAACACTAGGGTAGGCGGCGACCTGTGATGCTGCCATACTCACAGCTTCTTGCCGAATTTCATCACTTACTTTTATTCCTTCCAGCAAAATCTGCGCCGACTCTTTATTTTCAAGGCTAAATATTACGTCCAGTCCTATCGCCACACTACTTACAGCCTGTTCATTGGCTAAATCAACACCTTTTTTCATCGCTGCCAGTGCAACCAGGCGATAAAGCGCACCACTATCCAGCAGATGGTACCCCAAGTGACGAGCCAACATTTGACTCAGGGTTCCTTTACCTGAACCACTTGGACCATCAATAGTGATAACAATAGGGGCAGAAACATTCATAGCGAGCACCGAATTCCTTAATATCTGCGTAAAACCACTAGGGCAGAGTTTGAATAATAGATTTGCAGGTGGCAGCAGGATCAGGAGACTTGGTAATTGGCCGACCAATCACTAAATAACTACTACCAGCCGCAATTGCCGCAGCAGGTGTCAACGTGCGTCGCTGATCATCAGCAGGCGAATTATCCAGACGAATACCAGGCGTCACAAGACAAAACTCATTACCAAATTGCGTCCGCATTAATGGGGCCTCCTGTGCTGAGCAAACTATTCCGTCGAGACCACATCTGTGTGTCAGGCGCGCCAACTTCATGACTTGCTCTTCCGGGCTACACTCAATTCCGACACCAGATAAATCGCCGGCCTCCATACTTGTCAGCACTGTAACAGCAATTAACAAAGGCGACTTACCTGTGCGACGCGCCAACACTTCCCGCGCTGCAATCATCATTCGCTCACCACCCGATGCATGTATATTAACCATCCATACCCCCAACTCTGCTGCCGCTTTAACGGCTTTGCTGGTGGTATTGGGAATATCATGAAACTTGAGGTCGAGAAAAATTTCAAAACCCTGCTCCATTAATTGTTCTACAATTTTGGGGCCGCATGCGGTGAAAAGCTCCTTACCTACTTTCAGACGGCAGTCCAATGGAGACAATCGTTTTGCCATGGCAAGGCATTGATCAGCATTGTCAAAATCCATTGCGACAACAATACGTGGACCCAGAGTAAACATTTATTGACCTCGCAAAAAAGAAGAGCCCGGGTCGCTAGACTCGGGCTCTCATTAAAACAAAAATCAACGCAAAATTCATTCGTTAACGCCCATTGGGCGTTCCCAAACGCTTAAATGCGAATGTTTTCGCGATTTTTGGCGAGCGTCGCCTCACCTATCCCCTTAACTTCCAATAACTGATCCACAGTTTTGAAATTCCCGTTCTCCTTGCGCCATGCAATTATGGCCTCGGCCTTCTTCTCACCAATGCCGTTCAGCTTGGTCAATTCCTGCACATCAGCAGTATTGATATTGATTGCCTCCTGATTTTCCGTTGCTTCGACTTTTGCTGCGGGAGCTTTGGCAGCAGGAATCTCTGCTGCAAATGCTAAAGAAGAAGCACCAAAAGATAAAATAACGATAGACGCGAGAGAAAGAATAAACTTCATAAAATAACTCCTTATTGATTGAGGGAAAACACGCAATATCCTAACTTCGCGTGTTTGGAAATAATATTTCCCTTTTAGTCCATTAAAAAGCAGACAATCGCTACATTAATTGTGCGACATTTCTTACAAACTTCATTCAAAAAAAAGCCCTGGTTCACACTAGGGCTTTTTAAGATTGCATTCGCAATCAGCTAATCAACGTTTTTAGATCGGTCGCATTCCAATGAGGGAAATGTTTGCGAACAAGCGCATTCAGCTCTAATTCGAACCCGCTATAATTGGTTGCGGTAGTTGCTTTTGCTTCTAGCTGTTCTATTACCATACCCGCGCCGACAGTAATATTCGTTAGGCGGTCAATCACAATAAATGCGCCAGTTGCGCGATTGCTATTGTATTGATCGGCAACCACTGGCTGAGTCAGCAGAATATCGACGACGGCGATATCATTCAGTTGCAGTTGATTAATGATTGAATGCTCTTGCGTATTCACATCAATACGATAATCAATAGACTCAACTACACCGCTCACCACCTTGCTGGCGAACTTGAACAAGTACTCTGAGTTTGCTTGGGTGGTTTTTTCTGCCATCCACACTATGTGCGCTTTAAGATGGTTTGATTGCGGCACAGAATCTTTAGCTAGCACCAACATATCGCCACGGCTTACATCAACTTCTGTTGTGAGGGTCAATGTGACGGCCTGACCAGTAAAGGCTTCCTGCAGTTCACCATCATAAGTCACGATGGATTTTACATAGCTGGTTTTGCCAGATGGCAACACACGGATTTCGTCGCCAACTTTAACCACGCCAGAAGCAACATTCCCGCAAAAGCCGCGAAAATCCAGATTAGGACGATTTACGTATTGCACTGGGAAGCGAAAATCAGAGTAATTTTTATCACCGGCAATAGGTACAGTTTCAAAAATCTCCATTAACGTCTGACCTTGATACCAAGGCGATCGTTCAGAGCGATTAACCACATTGTCACCATCCAGCGCCGAGATTGGCACAAACATGACATTGTTCATTCCCAGTTTCGCAGAAAAATCAAAATAATCCTGTTTGATTTTCTCAAACACTGCCTGATCGAAATTCAACAAATCCATTTTGTTAACTGCTACGACAATATGCTTAATGCCAAGTAGCGACGCGATATAGCTGTGGCGACGAGTTTGTGTTACCACTCCGTAGCGCGCATCGATCAAAATAATGGCGAGATCGCAGGTCGATGCACCAGTTGCCATATTGCGCGTGTACTGTTCGTGACCAGGAGTGTCCGCGATAATAAATTTGCGCTTTGCGGTAGAAAAATAGCGATAGGCAACATCAATAGTAATGCCCTGCTCGCGCTCTGCTTGCAAACCATCAACTAANNTTGATCTTCATAAATCATTTTGGAGTCATGCAACAAGCGACCGATTAAGGTACTTTTCCCGTCGTCTACACTGCCGCAGGTTAAAAAACGCAGCAATTCTTTTTGTTCGTGTTGCGCAAGATATGCATTGATATCTTGCGCAATTAATTCGGACTGATGACTCATAAAGGTCTCTTTGCAATCAGTAAGTAATAAGCGATGTTTTCGAAGAAATAATTATCGGGAAAATTAGAAATAGCCTTCTTGCTTTTTCTTTTCCATAGAGCCTGAGCTATCATGATCGATGACTCTACCCTGACGTTCCGAGGTAGTTGTCAGCAACATTTCCTGAATAATTTCCGGCAAAGTTGTTGCTTCTGATTCAACGGCACCAGTTAACGGATAGCAACCGAGCGTGCGGAAGCGCACCATCTTTTCTTGAATTTTGTCGTCCGGACCGATGGGCATACGATCGTCATCAACCATGATAAGCGTGCCGTCCCGCTCAACCACCGGACGCTTTGCCGCAAAATACAGTGGAACAATAGGGATTCCTTCAAGATGTATATATTGCCAAATATCCAATTCAGTCCAGTTTGATAAAGGGAACACACGAATACTTTCACCTTTATCAACACGCCCGTTATAAATATTCCACAATTCTGGACGCTGATTTTTCGGATCCCATCGATGATTTTTATCGCGGAAAGAATAAACGCGCTCTTTCGCGCGCGACTTTTCTTCATCCCGGCGTGCACCGCCAAATGCAGCATCAAAGCCGTATTTGTTCAGCGCTTGTTTCAAGCCTTGGGTTTTCATAATATCAGTGTGTTTGGCGCTGCCGTGGGTAAAGGGACCAACACCCATTTCCACACCTTCCTGGTTGATATGCACAATTAAATCCCAACCCAAGTCTTTGATGCGCTGATCGCGAAACTCAATCATTTCCTTAAATTTCCATGTGGTATCCACATGCATCATTGGGAATGGTGGCTTACCAGGAAAAAAGGCTTTCATTGTAAGGTGCATCATCACTGCGGAGTCTTTACCTACTGAGTAAAGCATGACCGGCTTATCAAATTCAGCCGCTACCTCGCGGATGATATGAATACTTTCAGCTTCAAGCTGCTTGAGGTGAGTCAAGTTGTAGTTTGACATTCAATAGTTACCAGATTGAGTGCGGCATTGGCGATTGACGCGATTATTGGAAAAACAGCGGCGATTATATAGAACCAAAGCACAAGGTTTAATGACTAAATACTTCTAAGTTTATTCCTTTTGGTTTGGAGGTGGCCAGGTCACTCCCCCTTCGATACTGTATGACGCTTAGCAAGCATCAAGGTAAATTCATCGCGGGCCTCTTTCGCACGACTAAATACATTCAGCAAATAGTCGCTATCCTCATGTTCAATACTGCTTCGTAGGCGCGAAAGATTGTCTATAAATAAATCCATGGATTGTAAAATGGCGGTTTTATTAGCGCGCATAATATCGTGCCACATCACGGGGTCGCTGGAGGCAATTCGAGTAAAATCGCGAAACCCACCTGCAGCATAGCGAAAAATATTGGGATTCTTGATGTCTTGCGCCAGGGTATCTACCAATGAATACGCAATGACATGGGGTAGATGACTGGTTGCGCCTAGAACTTCATCGTGCTCTGCTACCGACATGCTCAATACTTCTGCACCGACGGTCTGCCACATACGGGTCACAAGATCAAAATGTGACGCAGAAGTGTTTTCTAGCGGTGTGAGAATGACTCGATGATTTTCGTAAAGATTGGGGTTAGCGGCAGTGACACCACTTTTTTCTGAACCGGCGATAGGATGCCCAAGTACAAATTGCGGCGGTACCATACCAAACACACCTTCCGCTGCCCGTTGCACACTGCCTTTCACGCTCGCACCATCGGTGATGGTTACAGTATCAGCGACGCAGTTTTTAATTTCTTCCAGAACTGCATTAACAGACAAGGTTGGTACTGCGATAAAAATCACATCGCCCTGCCCCAACTCACCAGCGATCTCTTGCAAGGACGTGTAGGCGCGATCAACTACCGCATGATTAACCGCTTCAATACAAGTGTCAGATTTGCGCGCTATGCCAATCACTTCTGCACAGGCACCACGTTGCTTTAAACCGGTGGCAAGGCTGCCACCAATTAAACCAATACCTACGACAACAAATTTATTGATCAAGGGTTGGGACATAAGTAATCACAACACCGCTTTAGGATAGGAGCCGAGTAATTTTAAATCGGCGCAGCGACTGGCAACTTCTTTCATTACATCGCTAATCAAAGGCTCATCGACATGGCCGGCAAAATCGATAAAGAAAACGTAAGTCCAAGCACCAGTGCGTGAAGGGCGTGTTTCTACTCGTGTTAAATCTATATTGTGGCGATGAAAGGGTTCCAGCAATTTATGCAATGCACCCGGTTCATTGCGCATGGCGACAACAATAGATGTTTTATCAACTCCGCTTTGCGGAACTGCTTGTTTACCAATAATTAAAAAGCGCGTGGAGTTATCTGGCTGATCTTCAATTTTTTCGGCAATCATTTTCAAACCGTACAATTCTGCCGCCATAGAGCCAGCAATCGCAGCAGCATTCCATTCACCTTTAAGACGTTTTGCTGCCTCAGCGTTACTACTTACTGCTATGCGCTCGGCGTTGGGATAATGCGCATCCAACCATTTGCGACATTGCGCGAGTGATTGCGAGTGGGAATAAATACGGGTGATGCTATTAACGCTGGTGACATCCGACACCATTAAATTGTGATGAATACGCAACTCAACTTCACCACAAATTTTCAGGTTGGAGCCCATAAAGTTATCGAGAGTATGGTTCACTACACCCTCTGTAGAATTTTCTACCGGAACCACGCCGTAATTTACAGCACCCGCTTCCACTTCACGGAACACTTCGTCAATCGCGGAAAATGGCAAGACCACTGCCGAGTGTCCAAAATGCTTTAGTGAGGCCTGCTGGGTAAATGTTCCTTCAGGACCGAGGTAGGCGACTTTGATTGGGTTTTCCAATGCCAGACAAGCCGACATGATTTCACGAAACAACCGCGCCATCTCTTCATTGCTTAGCGGGCCTTTATTGCGCTCCATCGCTTTACGCAAAACCTGTGCTTCGCGCTCAGGGCGATAAAACAAGATTTTGGCATCTTCAGGTAAATTCGCTTTTTTCACGTCGGCAACTTCTTGTGCACATTCTGCGCGCGCCGAAATCAAGCGACCGATTTCCTCATCGATCGCATCGATTTTATTGCGTAGCGCAAGTAGCTTTTCTGCTTCAGTTTGATCTNNAGCTTTTCTGCTTCAGTTTGGTCAGTGCTCATGTGCCCACTCGATTACTAATTGGTCGATTCGATTACTTATTCGTCGCTCGCGTCATCTGCAGCGTCATCGATGATATCGTCCACCACATCATCTCCTGCTACGCTATCTTCAAGCAATTCTTCACCTTCAGCGGCCTCTGCGCGCGCTAATTCGCGCTTGGCATTTTCTTCAACGTTTTCTTCAATACGCTCCAAGCCCTGCATGCGCTCGCCTTCTTTCAATTTAATCAGGCGCACACCTTGCGTGTTACGACTCAGCACAGAAACTTCATCGACACGGGTGCGAACCATGGTGCCCTGATCAGAAATCAGCATAATTTCTTCGCCATCAAACACCTGCACTGCACCGACCAATTGGCCGTTACGCTCAGTGGTTTGCATACCGATGACGCCTTGCGAGCCGCGACCTTTAGCCGGGAATTCACCCACTTCGGTGCGCTTGCCATAACCGTTTTCACTAACAGTGAGCACCTGGCCATTTTCCATCGGGATAACCATGCCGATTACACGTTGGCCCTCTGCCAAACGTATGCCGCGTACACCGCGCGAGGTACGACCCATTGCACGCACTTGCGATTCACGGAAGCGCGCCGCTTTACCGGAACTTGAGAAAAGAATTACATCGCATGAACCATTGGTGATAGCTGTGCCCACCAATGTATCGCCTTCGTCCAATTCAATCGCACGCAAACCAACGCTGCGTTGACGTGCGAATTGTGTGAGAGCAGTTTTCTTCACGGTGCCATTGGCAGTAGTCATGAAGATAAATTTATCGTCGTCGTAGGATTTCACCGGTAGAATCGAGGTAATGCGCTCGCCTTCTTCCAGTGACGGCAGCAAATTAATTACTGGACGACCGCGTGATTGACGGCCAGCAACAGGAATCATGTACACCTTCAACCAATACACCTTACCGGCGTTGGTGAACAACAACACCGTATCATGTGTGCTGGCAATCAATAAGTGCTGAACATAATCTTCATCTTTCACGGCAGTGGCAGACTTGCCCATACCGCCGCGACGCTGCGCTTGGTAATCATCTAGCGGCTGACTCTTCGCGTAACCACCGTGAGAAATAGTCACAACACGATCTTCAACGTTGATTAAATCTTCGTTGGTCAGATCCATGCTTGAAGCAACAATTTCTGTCCGACGCTTATCGCCGTAGTCTGCAATCACTTGTGCCAATTCTTCGCGGATAACTTCCATCAAACGTAAAGCATTACCGAGAATTTCGAGGAACTCGGCAATTTGAATTAATTTTTCATCGTATTCGGCGAGCAGCTTGTCGTGCTCCATACCGGTCAAGCGATGCAAACGCAATTCGAGAATCGCCTGCGCTTGTGCGGCTGATAAATAGTAGTGACCATCACGCATGCCAAACTCAGGACCTAAATCCTCTGGACGGCAAGCGTCTTCACCAGCGCGCTCAAGGTATGGTGCCATTTCAGCAGCATTCCAGCCACGCCCCATCAAACTGTCTTTTGCCTCGGCAGGAGACGCTGAGTTTTTAATGAGCGCAATGACTTCATCAATATTGGAAATGGCAACCGCCAAACCTTCCAATAGATGACCGCGCTCCCGAGCTTTGCGCAACAGATACACGGTGCGGCGAGTAACCACTTCGCGGCGATGCTTTACAAAAGCCTCAAGCAATTGCTTAAGGTTAAGAATTTTTGGTTGACCGTCATCCAGCGCAACAATATTCACGCCGAAAGTGGTTTGTAATTGGGTTTGCGAGAACAGATTGTTCAGCAATACATCGCCAGATTCGTTGCGCTTAACTTCGATAACGATGCGCATACCGTCTTTGTCAGACTCATCGCGCAGTTCGCTAATACCTTCGATTTTCTTCTCTTTTACCAGCTCGGCAATACGCTCAATCAAACGCGCTTTGTTTAACTGATAAGGAATTTCGTGAACGATAATGGTTTCGCGGCCGGTTTTTTCATCGCGCTCAATGTCAGCCTTGGCGCGCACGATGATGCTGCCGCGACCGGTGCGATACGCCTGCACAATACCTGCGCGACCATTAATGATGGCGCCGGTGGGGAAATCTGGCCCAGGAATAAACTCCATCAATTCTTCGATGGTGATATCCGGATTGTTAATTAGCTCTAAACAGCCCTGCACCACTTCTTTTAAGTTGTGCGGTGGAATGTTGGTCGCCATACCTACGGCAATACCAGAGGAACCATTGACCAACAGATTGGGAATACGGGTGGGCATTACTGCCGGGATTTGCTCGGTGCCATCGTAGTTAGGCACAAAATCGACGGTTTCTTTGTCCAGATCCGCTAGTAAATCATGGGCAATTTTGGCCATGCGGATTTCGGTATAACGCATGGCTGCTGCGCGGTCGCCGTCGACCGAACCGAAGTTACCCTGACCATCGACCAGCATATAACGCAAAGAGAAAGGCTGAGCCATACGAACGATGGTGTCGTATACCGCTGTATCACCGTGCGGATGATATTTACCGATTACGTCACCCACGACACGGGCAGATTTTTTGTACGGCTTATTCCAATCGTTGTTAAGTTCGCTCATCGCAAACAGCACGCGACGATGCACGGGTTTCAAACCATCGCGTACATCAGGTAGCGCGCGACCAACGATAACGCTCATGGCGTAATCAAGGTAGGACTGTTTGAGTTCGTCTTCGATACTTACCGGTGATATTTCTTTGGCGAATTCGACCATGGGAATACAGCTTTCCTTTCTTATTTAAAGCTATGGGCTTAAAAAGCGTTGGTTACAGACCGCGATTAGCAGTAATTAGACGGATAGCGCCTCTTTTGCGCACCAATCAAATTGAAGCAAAAACCGCTACCCTACTACCTGCCAACCAAAAGGCTGGCTAAAAATGCATCTAACGCCTAATTCAGGGGCGCGATGGTAGCATAAAATCTGTTGGATAGGCAGTTGGCGGGTTCGTATCACTATGAAAATACAGATGAATTTGGCCATAAAAGAAATGAGCCAGAACTGATGGGTGCACTCGCAAATCTGCCATAGCCGATCGGAGGCTTTGCAGTATACTGAGCGCCCCTTTTTATGACCCAAGCCGCCAGTTTACGCCTATGTTGACGCCGACCGCAGAACCACACCCGATTGACTTGATTGTGAAAGCCCGCTGGATTATCCCCGTGGTACCGGAAAATCGCGTATTGGAGAACTGCGCACTGGCAATCGACAAAGGGCGAATAGTTGCGCTTATACCCAGTGATGAAGCTGAACGCCGCTTTAGTGCGGCAGAGACAATCAATCTCGGTAGTCACGTATTAATTCCGGGGCTCGTCAACGCCCATGGCCATGCAGCGATGAGTTTGCTGCGCGGTTATGCTGACGACCAACCGCTGCACACCTGGCTCAACGATCATATCTGGCCAACCGAAAGCCGCTGGGTCGGCGAAGAGTTTGTGCGCGACGGCACCCAGCTCGCCATGGCCGAGATGATCAAAACCGGCACCACCTGTTTTGCGGATATGTATTTTTTCCCTGAGCAAGCCGCGCAGGTTTGTCTGGATGCAAAAATGCGCAGCCAGATCAGTTTTCCGATTTTCGATTTTGCCACCTCATGGGGTTTAGGCGCAGACGATTACTTCGCCAAGGGTCTCGCACTGCATGATAGCCTGCGCGCTAGCGATTTGATAAATATTGCATTCGGCCCCCATGCGCCTTACACGGTGTCAGATGCACCGCTGCAAAAAATTGCCGTGCTCGCGCAGGAAATGGATATGCCAGTGCAAATCCATCTGCACGAAACTGCATTTGAGGTCGAAGAATCGCTTAAACAATATGCANNCCCGGCCCAGCGACTGATGGAATTGGGGTTGCTATCACCCCTGACGCAATGTGTCCATATGACGCAAATTACCGATACGGACATTGCGTTTCTGCAGCAAACTGGCGCGCATGTTGTGCACTGCCCAGAATCCAATTTGAAACTGGCAAGCGGTTTTTGTCCAATCGATAAATTAATGAAAGCCGGGATTAATGTCGCGCTTGGTACCGATGGTGCAGCGAGCAATAACGATCTGGATTTATTCAGCGAATTAAAAACTGCCGCATTACTAGCCAAAGCAGTCGCGGGTGATGCCGCTGCGCTGGATGCTCACACTGCCCTGCGCATGGCAACGCTCAACGGCGCCAAAACCTTGGGCATGGAAGAAAAAATCGGCAGTCTGGAAGCAGGTAAATTTGCCGACATTACCGCGATCGATTTAAGCGGACTTGGAACACAGCCTCTATATAACCCTGCATCGCAACTGGTTTACACCCACTCAGGTCAAGGCGTAACCCACGTTTGGGTGCAAGGCAAAGCATTACTCGTTAATCGTCAGTTACAAACGCTGGATGAACGTGAAATTTTAGGTAAAGCCAATTGGTGGCGGAAACAAATCGCCACTCACTAAATTTACATAATGGAAAAAATCATGGCCAATGTCGATACTGCCGAAATTGCAAAATTTGAAGCCCTCGCCAGCCGCTGGTGGGATAAAAACAGTGAGTTCAAACCGCTGCACGATATCAACCCACTGCGTGCAAATTTTATTGATGAGCGTTCGCCAGTCGCCCATAAAAAAATTATTGACGTAGGATGCGGTGGCGGAATTCTCGCCGAATCACTTGCACAGCGTGGCGCTCTAGTGACCGGAATCGACATGGGGGAAGCCCCGCTTGCGGTTGCTCGTTTGCACGCATTGGAAAGTGGTGTTGAATTAACTTACGAGCAAATCACTGCAGAGGATAAAGCGACGCAAATGCCTGGCGAGTTTGATGTTGTTACCTGTATGGAAATGTTGGAGCACGTACCGGACCCATCATCAGTGGTGCACGCCTGTGCACAATTAGTCAAAGATGGCGGCGATGTTTATTTCTCCACTATTAATCGCAACCCAAAAGCTTATGCCTTTGCGATTTTGGGAGCGGAATATATTTTAAAGTTACTACCCAAAGGTACCCACGAATACAGTAAATTTATTCGCCCTTCTGAATTAGCGCAGTGGTTACGCGCAGCGGGGTTGGAGTTGCAGACGATTACCGGAATGACCTACAACCCGCTCACCAAACACTACAAGCTGAATCCGAATGACGTGAGCGTTAATTATCTCTTGCATGCCAAAAAGGTCAGTGAGTAATGATAATACCTATTCGCGCGGTGATGTTTGATCTGGACGGAACCTTATTGGACACGGCACCCGATTTTATTGTCGTCGTCAATCAATTACTTGCCGAACAGAACCGTCCTGCACTTCATGCCGACACGATTCGCGCTGGCGTCTCTAACGGCTCCAAAGCACTAATCAAACTTGCGTTTGCTATCGACGAGAACAACGAACAATTTGAGCCTTTGCGTCAGCGGTTATTAGAATTGTACTTACAGAATAACTCGGTGCACACCAAACCATTTCCCGGCATTAATAATTTGATTGGACAATTGACTGCGCACAATATCGCATGGGGCATCGCCACCAATAAACCTGCTCTCTACACATTGCCATTGATGGTTGATATGAATATGCAGCCACCACCGANNTGCGGCCAGCGTAATTTGTCCCGATCACGTTGCGCACCCCAAACCAAATCCTGAATCTTTATTTCTGGCCGCTAGTCAATTGGGTTGCAGACCGGAAGAAATAATTTTTGTGGGCGATCACAAACGCGACATCGACTGTGGCAAAGGCGCTGGCAGTATTACTATCGCTGCGGCTTACGGTTATGTAGATGACGGGGATGATCCGGCAAGCTGGAGCGCAGACTATTGCGTGAACCACGCCAATGAAATCTGGCCAATTATTGAAAAATATTTGTAAAACACGTCGAAAAATTTTCTTAATTCCGACCATTTTTTAAAGCAACCTTTGTTAAAGGCATAGCGATGCAAATTCCAAGTGATTACACCATTAAATCTGACGCACTAAGCGGCAAAATTATCCTCGTTACCGGCGCCGGCTCGGGTATTGGCAAAACTGCCGCAACAACCTTTGCTGTCTGCGGCGCGACCGTTATTCTCTGCGGGCGCACCATGACCAAGCTGGAACAGGTTTACGATGAGATTGAAGCCGCAGGTAACCCACAGCCCGCGATCTACCCCATCAATTTTGAAAGCGCCGTTGAAAAAGATTACGACGATATGTGTAATGCACTTGAAGACACTTTCGGGCGACTGGATGGAATCTTATTTAACGCCGCTGATTTAGGTGAGCGCACACCATTAAGTAATTATTCTGTCAGTGCATGGTTGCGCTGTATGCAAGTGAATGTGAATTCACCGTTTATGATGACGCAGGCTTTGCTACCACTGCTGGAGCGTTCAGAAAACGCGAGCATTTTGTTTACCAGCTCCAGCGTCGCATTTAAAGGCCGTGCCTTTTGGGGTGCTTATGCCGCATCCAAAGCCGCAACGGAAAATTTTATGCAAACACTGCACGATGAATTGGAAGGCACTACTCGCATTCGTGCCAACAGTATTAATCCCGGCGCGACCCGCACTGCGATGCGTGCATCAGCCTATCCAGCAGAAGATCCGGGAACTGTGAAAACATCGGAAGAGCTAATGCCTTCTTATGTTTATTTGTTAAGTGATGATTCTGTTGGTGTTAGTGGGCAGGCGTTTCATTACCAGGAATAATTTCGTGCGGGTGAGTCTGCACAAAAAAATCGGCGCAATAAAAAAGGAGATCAAATGATCTCCTTTTTTATATTCAGGTTTAACTTTTTCTAATGACTGGATTTCTGCATCATCTCTAACAGCGAAGCTTCCGCACGAGACAGGCCACAGCGCCTTGCCACTTCATCGCAGTCCATACCCATCTTAAACATTTGTGCGGCTTGCGAGTAAGGTTGGAATTCGTCATCGTTGTAGTAATCAATTTTTTCTGGTTGCTTGGTCGCATTGGCTTGCAAACGTTTTTCCATCGCCAACAACCGCTGCCCCATACCGACGGAACCACTGCTTGACGCAGCCACTTCACGCATCAGTTTCTGAATCAGTTTTTCGTTCGCATCTGCTTGGCGACGCACGTGCTTTAAACTGAGCATGGCAATCACCAACGCAATAACACTCACGATTGCAGATGCCGATAAACCTATTTCTAACGCTGTCATTGCTATTTCTCTGCACCCAATTCCGTCATTTGCGATCCGCTTGCTTTAATGTACTGACAACAGTGCCGGCCCAATCAAACATCTTCCAATTCTGACCACTCTTCACTGGTCAGCAATTTGTTTAAATCGATCAGAATTAGCAACTCATTGTTTTTATGGCAGACCCCCTGAATAAACTTGGCGCTTTCTTCATTGCCAACATTGGGGGCCATTTCGATTTCTGATTGGCGCAGGTAAACCACTTCGGCCACACTGTCCACCAAAATACCAATCACATGGCGATCAGTTTCAATAATCACAATACGGGTATTGTCGGTGATCTCACCGCTGGACAAATTAAAACGGTGGCGGGTATCAATTACGGTTACGACGTTACCACGCAGATTGATAATCCCCAGCACATAGGATGGTGCACCAGGCACGGGGGCTATCTCGGAGTAGCGCAGCACTTCCTGCACCTGCATCACATTGATACCGTAGGTCTCACCATCGAGGCGAAAAGTCACCCACTGCAATACAGGATCATCGCTACTCTTATTTTTTGCTGCATCAGTTGCCATCGTCTAATTCCTCTAGGGCCGCCTCCGGTGGGCGGCAAATCGTGTAAATGTCGCTATAACTATAGCCGAGGACTTTTCCTATGCCACTTTTGTTTAATAACCAAAGCTGGCGGAATAATCAGGCGGGTATGAAGTTTTTGTCTGCCTCAATCAACATCTGGCCAATACGGGGGATATCAAGCAGCGCGCACATATGGTCTTTCACTGTGCCTGCAAGCCATGGACGCTTGCTGCGGTCACTGCGCCACTTAACGTCATCCGGCATTAAGGTAATTGGCTGGTTAACCGAATCAACAGCCAAACCCCAAGGCACACCATTGATGGAAACCACATATCTGGCAGTTTTTAAAAAATTTTCGTCATAGCGCTCTGGCATGACAAATTTGGCCGTATTCACAGTGCGGATTTTACCGGCCGGCGTGGGCTGCAACCCCATAA
>DQHS01000041.1 GCA_003524365.1 Cellvibrio sp.
TAAACATGGATGCTGCTGCAAAACATTGCGCTGCCGGAGTGGGGATTTGGCCATGGGCAAGCAATGATGAATCAGTCGCACCCGACGTGGTTATGGCCTGCTGTGGTGATGTACCCACGCTGGAAACACTGGCAGCGGCAATGATTTTGCGCGAGCACTTGCCCGCGCTTATTGTTCGTGTGGTTAACGTTGTCGATCTTATGCGCTTGCAACCGCAAAGCGCACATCCGCANNCGCGGCTACAAAGAAGAGGGCACCATCACCACGCCGTTTGATTTGACGGTATTAAATGAAATGGATCGTTTTCATTTGGTGATAGCAGCCATTGAGCGCCTTCCGCAAACTGGCGAGAAAGGTGTTTATCTCAAGCAACAGTTGCAAGATAAGCTGGTAGAGCACCGCTTATATATCAATAAATATGGGCAAGATATGCCAGAGATTCGCAACTGGAAGTGGAAAATGGAATGAATTTGCTTCCCCGGCTGATTCGAGGTCAACAAAGGGGCAGTGATCAATCCATTCATTTTGTTCCCATTATTACCGAGCTTGCACCATTGGATGCAGCTGCAGTGTTGACGCGATGTAAGACTGCGCTTACCGGATTAAGCGCAGTGGATGCAGCGAAACGTTTAGCTGAAACAGGTTTAAATGTTGTGGTTACGACAGGCCATCGTGGCCGGTTGTGGCGACTGATAAAAGCTATGCGGAATCCATTGGTGGTGTTGCTGATGGTGCTTACCATTATTGCTTTTGTCTCGGGGGATGTAGGCGCCGGCAGCATGATGTCCATAATGATCGTGATCAGCGTGTTGCTGCGTTTTTTTCAAGAGCAACGGGCCGATGTTGCCGCTGCAAAATTAATGGCCATGATTACCGTTGCATCCAATGTGATGCGCGATGGCAAAGAACAAAAAATTCCGATGGGCGAACTCGTGCCGGGCGATATAATAAATCTTTCTGCAGGCGATATGATTCCTGCCGATATCCTCCTGATCACTGCAAACGACCTTTTCATCAACCAGGGCGCGCTCACCGGCGAATCACTTCCTGTAGAAAAACACGCAGAACCCACAGTGCCTGATGGTATATCTCCCTTGGACTTTCGCAATGTGTGTTACCTCGGTACCAGCGTAGAAAGCGGGGCTGCAACCGCCGTTATTTTAACGACAGGTGCAAAAACTTATTTTGGCAGCATGGCCAGCAGTGTAATTAACGAGCCGGAACCCACGCGCTTTGATATAGGCGTACAGAAATTTACTTGGCTAATTATTCATTTTATTTTAATTATGGTGCCATTGGTTTTTGTGATTAATGGAATTACCAAACACGATTGGTACAGTGCTTTCTTCTTCGCAATGGCAGTAGCAGTTGGTTTGACGCCAGAGATGTTACCGATGATTGTCTCGGTATGCCTGTCCAAGGGAGCGCTTGTTATGGCAAAGAAAAACGTTATTGTTAAGCAGCTTGGTTCGATCCAAAACTTAGGTGCGATGGATATTCTCTGTACAGATAAAACCGGCACGCTCACTATGGATCACGTTTTTTTGCAAAAACATTGCGATGTCATGCGTAATGAAAATGAAAATGTTTTCCGCGACGCCCTCCTTATTGCCCATTTCCAAACCGGCTTGAAAAATATGCTTGACCGTGCCGTACTTGATCATGAACAAGGTGGTGCCGAAACGATAAAAGGCTACACAAAGGTAGATGAAATCCCCTTTGATTTTGTACGGCGCATGATGTCCGTCGTAGTAGCTACACCAGAAAAAAAGCATCAATTGCTTACTAAGGGTGCCCCGGAAGCGGTTTTTCCTCGCTGCAAATTTTATGAATTGAACGGTAAAATATTACCATTAGAAACTGATCGCGCTGCTGAATTGATTGCCCATTATCAAGAACTCAATGCAGATGGATTTCGTGTTTTAGCGGTTGCGTACAAACATCTTGAGCCAGGCGAGTTTATCTCCAAGGACGACGAATGCGATCTGATTTTAAAAGGCTATATTGCCTTTCTTGACCCCCCTAAAGACTCTGCCACCAAAGCCATCGCTGTCTTGCAAAGCCATGGTGTGCAGGTAAAAGTCCTGACTGGCGATAACGATTTGGTTGCGCGCAAAGTGTGTGCTTTAGTGGGGATTGATACAGAAAATATCTTACTTGGCAGTAAAATCGAAACCATGAGTGATGACGATTTAGCAACCGCAGCTGAAACAACGCAAATTTTTGCGCGCCTCACTCCCGAGCATAAACGCCGTATCATCCGTGCCCTACGAAGTAAAAATCATGTTGTGGGATTTATGGGCGATGGCATCAATGATGCTCCCGCTTTACATGCTGCCGATGTAGGCATTTCCGTAGATTCGGCGGTTGATATTGCCAAGGCAGCGGCATCCGTTGTCTTGCTCGAAAAAGATTTGATGGTGTTAGATAAAGGGGTAATAGAAGGTCGAAAGGTGTTTGTGAACATCACTCGATACATTCGCATGGGCGCAAGTTCCAGTTTCGGAAATATGCTAAGTGTTCTTGGCGCAAGCGCATTTTTACCCTTTGTACCTATGGCACCGATTCAGGTACTTACAACTAACCTGCTTTATGATTTTGCTCAGGTGCCTATTCCCACTGATAACGTCGACATCGATGACACCGCAATGCCACGGCCGTGGGATGTCAGTGGCATTAGGAAGTTTGTACTTTTAATTGGCCCCATTAGTTCTATTTTTGATTACCTCACCTTTTGGGTAATGCTCACTATATTTGATTGTTGGAATCCACCTAATGCGTCGCTATTTCAAACCGGTTGGTTTGTAGAATCGATAATTACTCAAATGCTCATTATTCATATTATCCGTACCAATAAGATCCCCTTTGTGCAAGGTGCTGCGAGCTGGCCAATAATGTTGACATCTTTTTGTTTAATAGTTATCGCAATCAGTTTGCCGTATTCACCGGCTGCAACAGCGTTGGGTTTTACCGCTTTGCCACTTCTCTATTGGCCTATTCTATTTCTCATCATTTTAGGGTATAGCCTGCTAACGCACGCAGTGAAAATGTGGTTAGTCCGTAAAGCTTGGATATAATCTTTTCCGTATTCGCTAAAGCGCGTGGACAACCTGATAATCGTAAGCATTCTCACGGTAACAAGTATTAATTGAATAAGTGTTCTGCTAATCAAACACATAGTAACTTACGGGAATGTGCTGGTAGCTGAAAAGGAATTTAACCTGGTAATGATCGCGCGCATCCAAATTGTCGCTGTATATTTCAGGGGACGTAAAATCATCTGAACCCATTGGGTAGAACAGACCTGGACAAATATCGAAATTATTGAATAAATATTTAGCTATATTTGTAAATCGTAGTTGAGCCAGAGGGTTTTCACTAAATACTTCACTATCAATCTCATAATCTTCGAATAACACCGTTATTTTTGGGCAATTGGAGAAGAAGGTGGCGATTTTTTGAAAGTCCCTAAAGTAGCGAGAATCTATCGCCACGCTTCCATGCCCAAATTCAACTGCCATAGCAATAGTCACTACGGCAATATATTTATTGTTGGGGTCAAATGTGCTTGTGCAGCAAATGGGTGTCAACGCATTTCTCCTTGCTCAAGTAAAACCAGAAATTACCCAGTGTTAACGGGAGGCAATTTTTTAGATGTCCGCAGTCGCATTAAGTCGCTCCAACACGCCGACTAATGCAGCCTATGCAAATACAGCCGTTTTTGCTCGTTACGGTCGTATCTTTTGCGGCTTTTACTCTCTCCATCAAGATCTTTTTCTGAATTTAATAGGTATTCCTCCCGGGTAACTTCATTGCCGGCTTCACGGTGCGGCTTATTGGCGGCATGCGCAGCTCTATCTGAGTAGTGTTTTATATTTCGTTTCATAGCTCCTCCAACAAATAAACAGATTGGAATTCACATCACTCATGACCTATGAGTTAAATAAAACTTACCAAAATTGAATGGTGGTTTACTGTTCGTTACCGGTCAAACTCGGTCATTATTTGCAACATTAAAGGAAATTAGTTTAAGTGCGCATAAACTAATAAATTACCACCGCTTATTTTATTGCGCGCCCTCACAAATGGGCCCAATTAAATAAGACGGTATTTGCGAGGTGTCTCAATTATATTTCACAGGAGAACATGATATGCAGACAACAGATATTAACTCATCCGAAGAGTCTACTAATGCGAATAGGCGAGAAAGACTTGCCGTGTGTGAGTTTAAAAAAATGCTTGGCGAGGTAGAGGAGCTGCTGAAATCCTCCGGGTCACTTGCCGGGGATGATTTGATTCATTTAAATAAAATGATCATGAACAGAATTCATGCGGCTGGTGAATTCTTTGAGGATAAGAAAAAATCAATCCTGTATAAATTGCATGACACGAGCATGCAAACTAATAATTACATTCATGAGCGGCCTTGGCCAATTATTGGTGCCGGGGTTGCACTTGGCGTAGTCTGCGGGTTGTTGTTAGCGACCAAAACAAACAGCAAAAAACGTTAAATGCTGGACACTTATTATTTGCCAGGCTCCCATGGCCCGATGAGTCGATTTTAGTAGATAAAACCACTCTCTCCATGGGTTTTAAAACTCCGCGTCTCAATTTCCTCACCGCAGTGATTTTCATTCATCAATCTTTCTCACGCGGTGCTTAGCTAATCCTGTCGCTAAAAGCCGCATCTTTATTACAATATGGTATTACTGGAGAGGTAAATTATTGCTATACAATTATCCGTCGAAAATTGTGTCCTCCCATCGTTCGGTTCAGATAATAGTTATTCTCCTTTGCTGTTCGCCAATAAATATATAAAAAATTTACGAAGCAATTAGCGCTTTTCAGGGAAGCTGCTTTACTTAGCTGACTTGGGTATGGACTAAATATTAAGGTAGATATTTATGAAAAAAATGCCAGTCAAGGCGCAACTTCCTCTGCATGATCAAAATCACTTATTTGCTGCCCTTCCCGAAAAAACCAAAGAGCGCCTGCGTGCTGTGGCTGAACCTGTTCTGTTAAAGCGGGATGAAGTATTGATTGAGTACGATACGCCACTGGAATATGTTTATTTTCCTATTGATGCAATCGTATCGTTGATATTTTTGGTTAAGAGCGGTGCGTCAACAGAGGTTGCTGTGGTGGGTAATGATGGCTTGGTGGGGGCGGTGAGTCTGTTAAGTGGTAAAAATACTTGTACTAACGCATTTGTGATGAGCGCCGGGTTCGCTTATCGGTTACCCAGGCAAGTCCTACACGATGAAATCCATTCGGATGACAATGCGTTGTTTATATTCCTCCATTATATTCAATCACTTATAACCCAGGCATCGGTAACCGCTGCCTGTATTCGTCACCACACAATCGAGCAGCAATTTTGTA
>DQHS01000076.1 GCA_003524365.1 Cellvibrio sp.
GCGCGTGCTCCGCGACTTCTTCGGGAGTAAAAATTTTAACTGCGTCACCACCATCCACCAGACGTCCATATTCCCAACGGCCATCTATTTTGCTCAAACCGTCAATAGACTCTCTGTAACTCAGCACGCCTTTGCCATGTTTCTTGCCGAAAGAAAATTCCCCTTCGTAAATATCACCATTACTGGCAATTAACTTTCCTGCACCATCGTATTGGCCAAACTGAAACTCACCTGTGTATTGCTCGCCATCTTTTGCAATATAGCTACCTTTGCCCTCCAATCGACCATCCTGATATTCACCTTCCCAGTGATTGCCCTCAGAATCAGTTTGCACTCCCTTACCGTTGAGCCGCCAATTTTTAAATTCACCGACATAAGTGAACCCATCAGCACTGNNCCCGAGCCACTAAAAGTATCAGTATTAAATTCGCCACTGTACTGATTGCCTTGGGCATCAACAAAAACACCCTGGCCATGCATTTTGCCCGCGACAAAATCGCCGGTATATTTTTCACCAGTTACGCGCAGCAATTCACCTTTGCCTTGAATTACCCCATTAGACACTTGACCGATGTAAATAGATTTATCTGCATAACGCCATTTGCCAATACCATTCATTTCGCTTTTGGAAAAATCACCTTCATAAATATCGCCACTTGTATAAACCAGTCGCCCTTTACCTTCGAATTGGTTGGCAACAAACTCCCCCTCGTAGCGACTACCATCCGGATAGGTCAGCACACCGCGACCATCCATATAACCCTGCGCATAATCACCGTCATAGGTGCCGGAATCCCCTGACACAAACTTTCCTTTGCCATGAAATAATCCAGCTAAAAACTCACCGTCATATTTATCACCGTTAGACCAACTCATACGTCCCTGCCCTTCTAGCTGCCCCTCGGCGTTAAGATCACCAACGTAGGTGGCGCCATCTGCAAAACTCAATGTCGGAGAAAAAGTGAAGCGCAAATCGCGAAATGTCCCATGCACCGAAATCAGGGTAACTATAATGCCAGCGAAAAAAGCGAGAGCAGTCAGGGAAATGCGTTTCATACAAGATCCGTTATCAGCACTGATAAAGAGTAAATGGATAATGGCAACACTGGATTTTATTCCGCAGGCATAGGTTCAACTAACAGCTGCGGATCAATGCGCTCTTCAAACCAGTTCATCCGCCAATCCAGATGCGGGCCAGTCGCGCGGCCAGTTTTACCGACGTGAGCAATTGCCTGCCCCTGCACAATTTCATCGCCCTTTTTGACCAGAATTTTATTTAGGTGAATAAAAGTCGATGAGAGGCCGTGACCATGATCAATAATTAAGGTTCCGCCCGAAAAAAACATATCGGGATGCACCAAGGTGACTACTCCACCGGCAGGTGCTTTTACTAACGTGCCTACAGGTTTGGCGATATCTACACCATAGTGTGGTGAACCGGCAACGCCGTTATAAAAGCGCTGACTACCGTAAACACCGGTTACTGGCCCGATAAGTGGCCATTCAAATTTTTGCGCGAAAAATGTCAGCGGCAAATTGCCTTTACGCGCATCCGCAGCCATTTTCGCTTCACGTTTGGCACGTTCAACTTGCGCAGGATCAGGATCTACCGTTCGCTGCGGTACACCCGTTACTTTCTGAATTCTGTAAGTACGTCCTTTGACATCAAACCGATGCTCTTTGCGAACACCATCGCTGTCAATCGTAACCAGCGCTGCCTGTTTGTCTGCATCACGCCCCAATCCAATCACAAACTCACCTGCGGGCGAGAGTTGTAATTTTTTATTGCGATATTCGATGTGAGTTCCATCGGGTACTTTACCGATGATCACCCCGCCTTGCTGCCACTCACCTCGCAGCTCAAGCGCAGCCGACACCATACTGGTCAAGGTAAATAAAACAAAAATGGCACACTTTTGTAACTTCACATTCAACTCCTGTTGCGATAGGTAAATTTTGGACAAAAAAAACGGCAGACTAGCTGCCGTTTTTTAAAATTATCTGCATTTAGATAATTTTGTCGTCAACACGCAAAATTTTCATGGTGTTGGTTCCACCTAATAGCGTGGTATCACCGCTAGAAACAATAACGAAATCGCCATTAACCAGACTGCCTTGCGCTTTCAGCATTTCGATAGCACGCACAAAATCTTCTGCACAAGGAGCACTATCTGTATCAAAAGCAATTGGTTGCACGCCACGATACAAGGCCACTTTGCGCTGGGTGCTCACATGACGTGAGAACGCAAAAATAGGCAACTGTGAACCTACACGCGACATCAAACGCGGCGTACTGCCCGACTCAGTGAAACAAATAATAGCTTTTACACCTTCCAAATGGTTGGCGGTAAACATCGAGGCCAATGCAATCGACTCATCAACGGTGCTGAACGCTTGGTCCATACGGTAGTTGTCAAAACTGGCAGTCGGATGTTTTTCGGCACCGAGAATAATACGCACCATCGCCTCAACTGTTTCCACCGGAAAACTACCAGCAGCAGTTTCTGCCGAGAGCATTACCGCGTCGGTGCCGTCGANNTAATCATCGACTCCATCATTTGCGTTGCGGTGATAACCGTTTTGTTCAGCGCACGTGAACGCGCGATAATGCGTTTTTGTACACCGATCAAGGCTGCATCGCCAATCTCAACACCCAAATCACCACGCGCAACCATTACTGCGTCGCTTGCCATGATAATGCCATC
>DQHS01000170.1 GCA_003524365.1 Cellvibrio sp.
CGAACCCAGTGGGCGCAATCCCTGGAGAAACAAGCAGAAGAACAAACACGCGTTGCTGTATCGATGACACAGGAATTGCTTCTTGTGCGCAGCAGCGAGATCCGCTTGCGTGAAGAGGTTGCGACCGCCCTGGAAAATATCGCACAGTTGGACGATAAAAATAGTCAGCTATGTCAGAGCTTGCAGGATGCAAATGAGCAACTGCATCACACGCAACAACAATTTGATTTGCAACTTTCAGCTAACCAAAATTTGGAGCATCAACTGGCAGACTTAAAATCGGATTATGCTCGAGNNTCGAGTTATCAGCTCGCGCTCATGGAAAGTTACCCGACCCCTGCGTGTTATTGGCCGCTTGCTGCGTGGAGAAACCAGTTCGGTTGCTGTTGCGCTTAAACCGCGTTTACAGCGACTCGCTCGTAACACCTACCATCGCCTGCCTTTGAGTTCACGCTTCAAAAATGTGCTGGCTGGTTGCGTTTATCGTGTTGCTGGTTCGATGTTTGAGGGTGTGGTGCACTATGAAATGTGGCGCCGTAGTGGCAAGCCGAATTTGCCTGCTATTGCCATTCAGGGAGTCATTGCGCCGGATGAGATTCAATCGGTATTAAGCAGTCTGGTATTACCGGTTTCGCCAGATCCGCTGGTGACAGTGGTCATTCCCAGTTACGGTAATCTGCCGGTGACTCTGACTTGTTTGGCGTCGATTGCGCGCTATAAACCGGCTGCAACTATTGAAGTGATTGTAATGGAGGATCACTCCCCCGATTACGAAATCCATTGTTTGCAGCAGGTGCAGGGGCTGCGCTATGAAGTAAATCCTCACAACCTGGGTTTCATCCGTTC
Organism: Cellvibrio sp.; assembly: GCA_003524365.1. GTDB lineage: Bacteria > Pseudomonadota > Gammaproteobacteria > Pseudomonadales > Cellvibrionaceae > Cellvibrio. Next base: position 847 of record DQHS01000170.1, read on the forward strand.
CTGTAATCGCTCGGTATCATTAGCCAAGGGTGAATACATTTATTTACTGAATAACGACACCGAAGTCACGGAAGGTTGGTTGGATAAATTGTTGGATGTGTTTGCCGCGCGACCTGATTGTGGCATGGTGGGTTCAAAACTGGTTTATCCTGATGGTCGCCTGCAAGAGGCAGGTGGTATTTTATGGCGCGATGGTTCTGCGTGGAATTATGGGCGCATTCAGGATCCAACCCAACCGCAATTTAATTATTTGAAAGAAGTAGATTACTCTTCAGGTGCCTCTCTTCTTATCAAGAAAAAATTATTTGTCGAGCTGGGTCTATTTGATGAGCGCTATGTCCCCGCATATTGCGAGGATTCGGATTTAGCTTTCAAGGTACGTGCTGCCGGGTTAAAACTTTATTACCAGCCTGCCTCAGTAATTGTTCATTATGAGGGGGTATCTAATGGCACAGACGTACATGGCGGTGGGATCAAATCCTATCAACTCGAAAATCAGAAGAAATTTTTTGAAAAGTGGCAAAGTGTTTTAGCCCAGCATCCCGAAAATGCGCATCGGGTATTCGCAGCTCGGGATAAATCCTTGACTAAACCTTGCGTTGTAGTCGTCGATCACTATGTTCCGCGACCGGACCGGGATGCAGGTTCGCGCACCATGGTTGCGTTTATCCAAACGCTGCTGAATATGAATTGCAATGTGAAATTTTGGCCGGACAATTTATGGTTTGATCCTGAATACACCTCACAATTGCAGCAGATGGGTGTGGAGGTTATTTATGGCAGCGATTATGTGGGCAAGTTTGAAGATTGGATTCGCTCGGCGGAAGGGCAGGTGACACAAGTGCTGTTGAGTCGTCCCCATATCGCGATCAATTACGTGGACGTGCTCAAAAAATTTCCGGATATTCATGTCGCCTACTACGGTCACGATTTACATTTTGCACGCATGCAGAACGAAGCGCAGGTAACAGGTAACAGTAGTTTGCTAAAAGAGGCAGATAACTGTTTGGAATTGGAAAGTAAAATCTGGAATGCGGTGGATATGGTGTTATATCCGTCCGATGAAGAGACCCGATTTATTCATGAGCAATATCCTGCTGTCACAGCTCAAACCATATCGCCCTATATTTATCCGCAGGCGTCAAACTATCAGCAGCGCGAGCCAGTCAACAATAACCGTATTATTTTCGTCGCCGGTTTCGGGCATCCTCCAAATACCGATGCAGCGAAATGGTTTGTGAGGGAGATTTTACCCGAGATCAAAACCCGCCTGGGTGATGTCGAAGTGTATTTGATTGGGTCCAACCCTTCCGATGAAGTCAAAACCCTGGCATCAGATAATGTGATTGTCACCGGTTATGTGACCGATGAACAATTATTAGCTTTTTACCTAAGCGCACGCGTTGCGGTTGTTCCCCTGCGCTATGGTGCAGGGATAAAAAATAAAGTTATTGAGGCTATGGCTTATGGCACTCCTCTGGTGACTACTGAAATTGGTTCGCAGGGGCTTGATGGGCTCGCCGCAGTTACGCCGGTTGTATCTGGTGCAATAGAATTTGCAGCACATGTGTGTGACATAATGAGTGACGATAAGAAGTGGCGCAGTAGCTCGAACAATGGCGCCCTGTTCGTGGAAAAACATTTTTCTGAAGCCGCGATGAGTAGCATGCTTCGACAATCGCTTAACATTTCATTTCCCAGCGAAGGCAAACTTTAATGCGTTTAAATCTGGATAAGCTTTACGGCAAAGTCAGGGCGCGGGCGCCGCTACGTTTGGGGCTCGCGGGTGGCGGCACGGATGTATCACCCTACTCCGATGAGTTTGGCGGCTACGTGCTTAATGCCACTATCGACAAATATGCCTACGCGACCCTCAGTTACAGCAACAATGGTGTTGAATTTGTTGCCGCTGATATAGAGGCGCGCTGGCAGGGGCCTGCTTCCTCTGCAATAGACGCGGGTAAAAAGCTTGAATTGCATGCCGGAGTTTACAATCGCATAGTGCGTGAATTTCTTGATGGTAAACCTATACCGGTGTCGTTGGTTACCCACAGCGAAGCGCCACCCGGCTCCGGACTCGGTTCGTCGTCCACTATGGTGGTTGCTATGGTGCAAGCATTTGTTGAGTACCTTGCATTACCATTAGGTGAGTATGATATTGCCAAACTCGCTTACGAAATTGAGCGCGTTGATTTAAATCTGGCGGGCGGCAAGCAAGACCAGTATGCAGCTGCGTTTGGTGGATTTAATTTTATGGAGTTTTATCACGACCGGGTTATTGTCAATCCGCTGCGGATTAAAACTGATCATCGCGCTGAACTCGAATCATCGCTGGTACTTTTTTATACCGGAGTATCGCGCGAGTCGGCCAATATTATTAAAGAACAAACCAATAATGTAGTTGGGCGCAACGATCAAGCCATGGCGGCATTGCAGGCTGTAAAAGCGGAAGCGCAAAAGATGAAAGAGGCTATATTGCAGGGCGACTTTGAAAATCTCGCCGCATCGTTACGCTCTTCCTGGGAGGCGAAAAAGAAAATGGCCTCTACGATTAGCAATTCGGGTATCGATATTATTTATAATGCCGCTATTGAGTCAGGCGCGGTTGCTGGAAAAGTGTCGGGCGCCGGCGGTGGTGGTTTTATGATGTTTTTAGTTGATCCAGCCAAGCGTCCTGACGTTATCCGTGCGCTGAATAATTTTAATGGTCAGGTCATGACGGCTGTTTTTGTTGAGCAGGGCGCACACTCTTGGAGAGTAATATGATTCATTTTATTGAAAAAGAACTATCAAAATTAGCAACACTGGTTGCTGACATCCAGGCAGATAAAGCGCTGCTTAATCAGGTTGTTGAATGCGCAGAAACTATCGTTAACACCTTGCGCAACGGCGGTAAGGTACTAATCGCCGGTAATGGTGGATCGGCCGCTGATGCACAACACATCGCGGGCGAATTTGTCAGTCGTTTTCACTATGATCGACCAGGTCTCGCAGCTATCGCATTGACTACAGATACATCTATATTGACCGCAATCGGAAATGATTATGGTTACGAGCGTTTGTTTTCCAGGCAAGTGCAAGCCTTGGGGCGTGAAGGCGATGTTTTTATCGGTATTTCAACCTCTGGCAATTCGGCAAACGTTATTGCCGCATTTGCGGAAGCAGAACGCTTGAAATTGAAGACTATTGGTTTTACGGGTATGGCCGGAGGAAAAATGGTTGACATGTGTGATATCACCTTGCGCATGCCGTCAATGGAAACACCAAAAATTCAGGAGGGCCATATTGCCATTGGCCATATCATCTGCGGCTTGGTAGAGGCTGCAATGTTCCCGAGAAACGAATAACGTGTACGAAGCTATTATTCTTGCAGGAGGGTTTGGCACGCGCTTGCGTGAAGCCGTACCAGACTTGCCCAAACCCATGGCGCCGATTGCCAACAAACCTTTTCTGGCCTGGCAGTTAGACTATTTAATGCAATTGGGCGTTAGACGTTTTATTTTGTCGGTAGGTTACAAGGCGCTAACGATTCGTGATTATTTTGGTGATGAATACCAGGGTGCTGAAATTGTCTATGCGGAAGAAACCGAACCATTGGGTACCGGCGGTGCAATTCAGTTTGCGTTGACCAAAGCCACGCATGCGCGCGTATTTGTATTGAACGGTGATACGCTTTGCGCGACAGATTTCGGCGCGCTGCGCGCGCTCACAAATAGTCACCCGCACGCAGTAGGTATTGCCGTAAAACATGTCGATAATGCCGGGCGTTATGGTGCCATCGCCTTCGATGAAAAAACACGGTTAGTAACCCGCTTTGGCGAAAAGTCGTCAGCAAATCCTGGTTTTATTAATGCCGGCATCTACGATGTTCCTGCCAACTTATTTGATGACACTGTTATAGCAACACCGTTTTCATTTGAAGTCAGTGTTATCCAACATCTGGTTGGCGACAGTTTATATGCAGAAGTATCTGGTGATTTTTTTATTGATATTGGAATTAAAGAAGACTTCTTAAATGCGCAAACTTTAATCCCCGCTTTTGTAGAACAGTAATCCTGTTGGCTAGCCACTTGTAAAATACGGCTGCGCTGGCTGCCGATGTGAGCAGGCGTAGCACGTCAAATGGATGAGCCGAGCCACCCCAATTCTGAACACTGTCGAGCAGCAAATTCATGTTGTTAAACCAAGTACTCAATCCAAAAAATAATAATTTTGATTTATTTCGTCTGATTGCTGCTTTGCTTGTGATCTACGGTCATGCCGCCGGGCTCGTTCATGTGCCCAACGTGGTCAATAGCGATTTCGTAGCGAGCTTGCTGCATTTTGACTATTCCGGTTCGCTCGCTGTAAAGTTTTTCTTCATGCTCAGTGGTTTGCTGGTAACTACGAGCTTCCTTTCCCGGCCACAAGTGGGCGAATTTATCATAAAGCGTGCGGCGCGGATCTTGCCGGGTCTCTTTGTATGCTTGTGTATTTCGGTCTTCGTTATTGGCCCCTGGTTTACAACCCTTTCGCTGGCCGAATACTTTTCTAACAGTCAGACCTGGAATTATTTAATTAATAATACTCTCTTGTACCAATTGGAGTGGCGCTTACCGGGTGTGTTTGCTGAGAGTAAGTACGGACTCAATGGATCACTATGGACTCTGCCGTTGGAAGTAGTCTGCTATTTATTTTTGGCAGCTATTTATGGGCTAGGTATTTGGCGGATTCAGTGGCTGGCAAATTCCGTGTTGCTAGGTGTGGTATTTCTCTCCTTTTTTATGCCGCAGTTAATGACTCCGCTCTTTGCCAATAACCATGAATCGCATCTGTTACCGGGTTGTTTTGCATTAGGGGCACTGTTCGCGACCAATCAAAATCTTATTGTTATTAATAAACAGGGTGTATTGACGCTGGGTCTGCTGACCGCGTTGCTCTGGGCGACGAGTTTGAAACTCGCGCTCTTCTATTTATTCTTTTTCTATTGCTGCCTCTACTTGGGCTCACGCAAGGCAGTAGTCGAAAAATTGAGAATTCCGGCTGATCCCTCCTACGGGGTTTATATCTACGGTTTTTTGATCCAGCAATGTCTGGGGCATCTTTTTCCGCAACAAGGGGTGTTGTTCAATCAAATTGTTGCAGCCGCCATCGCCCTTGTCGCTGGTCTGCTTTCCTGGTATTACGTTGAAAAACCGGCGATGCGCCTCGTAAAAAATCTGCTCGCGCATGAAAAGGAGTCGGGTTTATTGAAGCTGCAAACTGATATCTGGTTAGAGCGGTTTATAGGTTCGATAACGGGTAAGGGCGCGCTCAGGTTGGCCGGACTAATGTTGATTGCCTGGCTGATGTATTTTGTATCCCTTTACTTTATTTTTCCTGGTTATTTTGATCCGCTCTCCTTCCATCATTCCGATTTTTATATTCCCGTCGCATTTGCAAATGCACCGGGAGAATATTACAGCTTTGCTAGCCTGCTCGACTGGCCCAGGCCGTTGTTGATGTGGGCACTAAAATTTGGCGGATATTTTGGCCATGCGGGCAGCGTTGCCTGGCTAGTGATGATGGTCTTCCTTAACTGCGCTTTGACTGCGTTGTTGTTTAAGCGCCTATTGAAATTAACATTGGACTGGCGTTTTTACCTGTTCTTTGCAATCTATTGTTATCTGTTATTTACCCAGCCTTATTTTTACACCTTCTATTCGCAGGACATAGGCTCACAGCTATCGTATCTTTTGTTGCTGCTAGGTTTTATCGCGCTGCTGGAGTTTATTGACCGCAGTAAACTGGCCGCGTTTAGTTTGCTTTTTATGGCGACCGTTGGCGCAATGTTAATGAAAGAAACCTATGCTTTATCAATAGGGTTTGTCACCTTTTGTTGGTTTATTTACTACGTCAAGCAAGATTGGCTGAAAGGGGTCATTCCTGGAGTGGCGGTGCTGTGTGGTGGCATAGTGTCGGCGTTGGTGAATTTCAAAACTAACTCAGTATTTGTCAATTTGGGTGCAGAACAGGGCTCGGCCTACCACATCGATATAGGTGTTTTCAGTCTCGCAAAAGAGATGGCGCGTTATGCCAAGGAGGGTGTTACGCCTCTCCTGGTAATTGTTCTTGGTCTGGTCTTGTTCCAAATTTACAAAGCCTACAAAAATAAATTGTGGTTAAGCGGCTTTTTGTTCTGTCTTGCATTTGCGCTATTGGCTTGGTTGCCCAACGCGCTGTTACCATTCCATCACTATGAAGGCTATTCATTCAATGGCTTGTATATCTGTTTTGCGGCAATATTTTTTGCGGTAAAAATTGCCCAGGAACAGGGCCAATCCAAAAAGATATTTTGGGCGATAGTGATATTCGCGCTACTTAGTCCGCTTACCAGCATTAAAAAATATCAAGGTACGCGTAATACCTGGGTGCTTTCCATGGAGAAAGTACAAATGAATATGCTCGCAGGTTTTCGGAAGGCTACTGGCCAATTGGTGCCGATGGAAAAAAACATTACCGTTCTGGTTACCGGTATCAGTGCGCCGTTCCATCCTTTTGCATTCCCTGAATCGCTTCGCTCGTTTGCTGGCGGTAGTAAAGCTGAATATTTTTTTGTGGTGCCGAAAGATTTCCCTGATAAAGCAGGAATGAAAATCGACTTGGTAAATTTTATTACGGAAGCTGATAAGGCCACTGTCGTCTATGATCAAGAGTGGCAATTTGATGACCAGGGTAATTTAGTAACCATTAGTGCAAAAGAGCAGTAGAGCTCTACTAGAGTATTATCGATCCTGGTGCCAAGGGAATTCACTTCATAAAAGGCGGCCATCAATCAGGCCGCCTTTGTCATGGACGGCAGGGAATTTAAGAAATTGATAAAAAGAAATAAGAGGGGGATGGTGCACCCGACAGGATTCGAACCTGTGACCAACGGCTTCGGAAGCCGCTACTCTATCCAGCTGAGCTACGGGTGCTGGAAGGGNNGCTACTCCTTTCGCTTCGCTCAAGTCCGGCCAAACAATAAGAACTTGAGGGCGGCGATTCTACTGTCCTTGATCGCGTCCGTCTACGATAAACTGGTTTCCTTATTTGTGATTTAAATCTATCGCTAAATCATGAATGCTCAGTTCTTTGGTGATCTGCGCTGAGCCGATACTTTCGCTCATAGTCCCAAATTGAAAATCAGCGATCATCCGCTCCAGACGCGGCAGGCAGCGCTCAAGGTTGGTGTAGTGGCGGAAGTTGCTGAACCAGCTGGCGTTGGGGACCCGTGGTTGTTCCGGATCTATCTCCCACGGGTGTAGATAAAAAATCTGCGGTTTGGTTTGGTTGAGGCTCGCGCGTTCGAACAGCCATTTCGACAATAGGTACGGATATTGACGGAAGTAACCGCCGCCCGCGGCAGGAATCGCTTGGCCGAGCACCTTGGCGGTGGTCAGTGGAAATTCCAGCAGGCTCGCGCCGCTGTTAGTAATGATGCGATAGGGTTCCTCGGGGCTGCCGGGAATGCCGTAGTTGTCGTGACGGGTGGGGAAGATGCTTGAATCCCAGGTGAATCCCAGCTCGGCCAAAATATCCAGCGCCCAGAGTGATTTGCGGGTAATTGAATAACTTGCGGCGCGATAGCCAGTGATCGGGGTTTGTGCCAGATCTTCTAATATCGTTTTGGATTTTGCAGTTTCCGCGCGAAAAATATCCTGGTTCTGTTTGTAAATCAGCTGATGGCTAAAACCGTGGGAAGCAATTTCGTGGCCCTGCGCGCGAATGGCTTTTACCAATTCCGGATATTGCTCGGCGACCCAGCCCAACACAAAAAAGGTAATTTTAATATTGGCATCATCAAACAACTGCAGCAGGCGATGGGTGTTTGCTTCCACGCGCGATGGCCAGTTTTTCCACTCGCTGGGTTTGATGACGTTAGCGAAGGCGGCAACGTGATAATAGTCTTCCACATCGACCGTCATGGCATGGGTGATGATCTGCTTGTGCATAAGTCTCGCCGGTTGGGTATTCAAGAGGTTTGACTCAGGATACTTGATAATAATGACGGTACCACTCGATGAAACGCGCAACGCCTTCTTCGATAGTGGTCTGTGGCTTGTAACCCACTGACTGGATGAGTGCATCGACATTGGCATAGGTGTCGGGTACATCGCCCGGTTGCATGGGCAGCAAATTTTTCACCGCCGTTTTGCCCAGCCCCTGCTCCATCAACTCAATAAATCGGAGCAGCTCAACCGGATTGTTGGAGCCGATATTGTAGATTCGGTAAGGCGCGGCTGAGCTGGCCGGGTCGGGGTCTGCGCTATTCCATTGGCTGTTGGGCTGCGCTGGCTGATCGAGCGTGTGGACGATGCCGGCGACTATGTCATCAATATAAGTGAAGTCGCGGCGGTGGTGGCCGTAGTTGAATACATCGATCGCTTCGCCGCGCGCGATTTTATTGGCGAACAGAATGGGTGCCATATCCGGTCGCCCCCATGGGCCGTACACCGTAAAAAAGCGCAGCCCGGTGGTGGGGATGTTAAATAAATGGCTGTAAGTATGTGCCATCAATTCATTGGATTTTTTAGTCGCCGCGTAAAGGCTGACAGGGTGATCAACAGGTTGGTTTTCCGCAAACGGCATGCAGGTATTAGCACCATAGACCGAGCTGCTGGAGGCGTAAACCAGATGCCCGGTCCCAAAGTGGCGGCAGGCTTCCAAAATATTTAAGAAGCCGGTGATATTGGAATCGACATAAGCCTGCGGATTGCTCAGCGAGTAGCGCACACCCGCTTGCGCCGCGAGATTGACTACGCGCTCTGGTTGATGGGTTTTGAAAGCCTGATCGATGGCATTTTTATTTTCCAGGCCGATGCGCAGTTCGGTGAATCCGGGCTGCGAATTTAACAAGTCCAGTCGCGCTTGTTTGAGCTGCACATCGTAATAGTCGTTGAGGTTATCGATACCAATAACCTCATCACCGCGCGCCAGCAATTGTTGTGCGAGTGCGGCGCCGATAAATCCTGCTGTACCGGTAACGAGAATTTTCATATCAGAGCCGCGCGTCTACGGCGTTTTTCGGAAGTATGTGTTTTACATCGAAGAGCACATGGTTAGGTGCGCCCAGTGCACGAATGCCTTCGGCGCCCATTTCGCGGAACGCATCGTGGGCTACGCAAATAATAATTGCCTGATAACTACCGGGAACGGGTTTGTCGATCAAATCCAAACCGTATTCGTGTTTGGCTTCGGCGGCATCGGCCCAAGGGTCGTAAATATGCACATTGGTATTGTAGTTGCGCATTTCTTCGATGATGTCGATAACGCCGGTATTGCGCAAGTCGGGGCAGTTTTCTTTAAAGGTCAGGCCCATGATCAATACCGTGGAATCCACCACATGGGCTTTGCGTTTGGTCATCATCTTGACCACTGAGTCGGCCACAAAGGCGCCCATGCGATTGTTGATGCGGCGCCCGGAGAGAATCACTTCCGGGTAGTAGCCCACTTGCTGTGCTTTGTGGGTCAGATAATAAGGATCAACACTGATGCAGTGGCCGCCGACCAGACCGGGGCGGAAGGGCAGGAAGTTCCATTTGGTGCCAGCGGCTTCNNTCGCGCTGGGTGTTTTCGATCACCTTGGCCGCTTCAGCGACTTTAATACTGCCTGCTTTGTGAGTGCCAACCACCACAATTTTGCGGTAGAGCTCATCCACATAATCGGCCACTTCAGGGGTGGAGCCTGAGGTGATTTTGACAATATTGTGGATGCGACGCTGCTTGTCGCCGGGGTTAATCCGCTCTGGGCTGTAACCGGCGAAAAAGTCTTCATTGAAACGCAGGCCGGAGACTTGCTCGATAATCGGTATGCAGATTTCTTCGGTGCAGCCTGGATAAACCGTGGACTCAAAAATGACGATGGCATTTTTGTTAATGACGCGACCGAGCAGCGCGGAGGCTTTTTCCAATGGCGTCAGATCAGGTTGGTAGCTGTTGTTGATGGGAGTGGGCACGGTGACGATATAAACATCAGCGCCTTTTATTTCTGCTTCATTCGTGGTGAAGCTTAGCGATGTCACTGCACCAAGTTCATCACTGGTTAATTCCAGCGTGTGGTCAATCCCCGCACGCAGAGCATCGACTCGCGTGTGGTTGATGTCAAAGCCAATAGTGGTAATTTTTTTGCCGAATTCAACAGCGAGTGGCAGGCCCACGTAGCCTAAGCCTATAACACAGAGTTTTGGGTTGCTTGCAAACATGTTTATTCCTTAGCGGGGGGATGATCCACAGATGGGCGACTAAAATACCATATTCACCTTAAGTTTAAAGGCGAGCCCGCAGCGAAATCGCTGTTTACCAATCATGTAAGAGAACAGTCGAAACGGACGCAAGTACCTGCGGGGAATAAATCGAATTATTGTCATAAACCTTGATATAATCCGTGCCTCTTTGATATTGCCAGCAACGTGAAGGAACCGGGTTTGTCTTATATTCGCCTTAACAAGCATTACATCCATCTGCCATACCTCTACCTGGGGGTTGTGGATGCACTTATCGTTGCAGGTGTTGCCTGGGGCATACAATACTGGGGCATTCAGGTTAATACGGGTGAATCGGCCACCACAATTCACTGGGCTCCTGTTGTAACACTTTCTTTGGTCTTGAGTTGCTGCACCCTGTCGATGGGGGTTTACACTGCGCTGATTCGCGAAGGTTTCTCCAGTATGGTGCTGCGCACCATGGTCAGTTTTTTTCTGCTAGGCAGTCTCTCTCTCTATCTTATTAATATATTGTTTGATGGCCGTTTCATTAACCAAGCCATGATTTTTTGGTGTGTGCTCTTATCAACTTTATTGGTTTGTGTATCGCGCTGGATCTTTGTCAAAATCGTCGATGTCGGCCAGCTCAAACGCCGCGTTGTGATTTACGGTGCAGGTTCCCGGGCAGAAAAATTGCTAGCTGATCTCACGCCGGATGTTGATGTGCTGGGGGTAAAGATTGTTGGTTGCATCCCGAGTGGTGGTGAGCCGGTCAAAGTGGATTCTGCCCTGGTAATTCCCGAGCCCTCCGATTGGCTGGTCTTTACCAAACAATTCCAGATTTCCGAAATAGTTGTTTCACCCGATGAGCGTCGCCGGTCGGGCGGTGATGTTTTCCCTCTCAGCCAATTTCTCGATTGCAAACTTGCCGGCGTTCCGTCTTGCGATGCCCTGAGTTTTTGCGAGCGCGAACTTGGTAAGATAGATATATCGCTACTGCAGCCGGGTTGGATGTTATTCTCGGATGGATTCAAATATTCCAAGCGACGCATGCTTGCCAAGCGATTATTCGACCTGATTCTGGCCTCGCTCTTTTTGGTAGTGCTCTGGCCCTTTATGCTGCTCACTGCACTGGCGGTGAAACTGGAAAGCCCGGGCGCGGCGCTTTACCACCAGGTGCGGGTTGGTCTCAATGGCCGCAGTTTTCGTATCTACAAATTTCGCAGTATGCGTCAGGATGCCGAAAAAAATGGTGCTGTATGGGCGCAAAAAAATGATGCGCGTGTTACCCGTGTCGGTGCATTTATTCGCAATACCCGGTTGGATGAATTACCCCAACTTTATAACGTATTTGCTGGGCACATGAGTTTTGTTGGCCCGCGCCCTGAGCGCCCCGAGTTTGTAACTGAGCTTGCGCAAAAAATTCCTTTTTATGAAATGCGCCATAAGGTACAACCCGGGTTGATGGGTTGGGCACAGTTGAAATACCCCTATGGTGCATCGGTAGAAGATGCCAAAAACAAATTGCAATACGATTTGTACTACACCAAAAATCACAGCTTTTTTATGGACATGTTGATCATGATCCAAACAGTAGAAATTATTTTATTGGGTAAGGTANNGTAAGGGTGTGCACTAAGACTGGCGCGGTGGTAATTCGCTGGTCTCTTGATTAATGATGAGGGAGGCTTTATGAAAAAATGCGTGGCAACTATAGGTGTAATACTGGCAGCGGTTATCCTGGCTGCGTGCAGTAGCAATAAAGTGACGAGCATGCCAGAGGCGGCAGATGCTTCAGTGCTTGCCGAATATCGCATAGGTGTTGGCGATGCACTATCGGTGAATGTATGGCGCAATCCGGAAATGTCGCTCAATGTACCGGTACGTCCCGATGGCAAAATCTCTATGCCGCTGATTGGCGATATCATGGCTGCTGATCTGACTACCGAGCAACTTTCACAAAACATTACCAAGAGTCTCACCACGTATATCCGCAGCCCGCAGGTAACCGTGATAGTCACCAATCCCAGCAGTTCCGATTTCCAGCGACGTGTACGTATTACCGGTGCCGTTGCAAGCCCCCAATCTATTCCCTATCGCGAAGGCATGACGGTACTTGATCTGGTATTGCTGGCTGGCGGTCCTAACCAATTTGCATCAGCCAATAAAGCCAAGTTATATCGCAAGGTAAATAATGAACTGAAAGTTTACCCAATCAAATTGGAAGATCTGATCAATGATGGTGATGTTGCAACCAACTACCCCCTACAGCCATCAGACATAGTGACTGTTCCAGAAAGAAATTTTTAAGTGATAAATTGGAAATTGTTGGTTAACGAATTGAGATAGCTCATGGATAAAGCATACCTAAAAGATTTATTGGCGGCGTTGCGTGCCGAGTTAATCCGCTTGCGGTTTTGGTGCGTGCTTTTGTTTTTGGCGGTCGCTTACCTTTTTCTCGCGGTCGGATTGGTGTGGCCAAAAAGTTTCACCACTAAGGTCGTTCTGTTTGCGGATGTCACTAACATTATTGAGCCTCTGCTTAAAGGGCGTGCAGAAATTACCAAAATTGATCGCTCCGAGCAGGCGAGTGAGGTGATTTATACGCGCAGAATTATGTTGGAAACTGCCAAGCAGGCTGGCTTGATGAATAAGTCTCTATCTGTCGATGAACAGGATGCTTTGGTGAAACGATTGCGTGAAGGTGTCGTGGTTGCACGTGAGCGCAATGCAAACTATGTGCAGATCAGTTATACCGCCGGCAATCCTGATCGCTCTTTTGAAGTGCTTAATGCGGTCGTTAATGTGTTCATTGAAGACATTACAAAGCGTAAGCGCGATGAAAGCGTCGGCGCTTACAACTTTATTGATGCACAAGTGCAAACCTATAAGCGACAATTGGAGTCAGCAGAAGAAAAGCTGAAAGAGTTTAAATCAAAAAATACCGATGGCAGTGAAGAGTCGGTCAGTGCGCGTATAGGGCAGTTACGTCAGGAACTGGAAACCTTGAAAATTGCGATTGAGGAAACCCAGTCCCGCATTAATTCCATTCAACAGCAGCTCAACAATGAAGGTCAGTATTTAAAAGCAAAAGGGCAAGTTGACGAGATGAATCAGCGTCGTCAGACCTTGAACGCCCAGCTGGAACAAATGTTGCTGAGTTATCAAGAGAATTATCCGGACGTCGTGTCGCTCCGTGCACAGATTGCCGAGTTGGATACCGCTATTACCAAGCTCCAATCATCGGGTGATGTATTTGGTAATAGCGACAAAGTCCAGAACCCGCTCTACGAAGAATTGCGCAAGCAGGCAGCGGATGCTGAAGTTGAGCTGCGCGCACAGAAGCGTCGCATGCAATCCCTGTTGGTGCTTCAGGAGGAAGAGTTTGCTCGCCAGCAGCGCATTGCTGCCAGCCAGGCTGAGCTTTCAGACTTGACGCGTGACTATGACGTAACCAAAAAAGTCTACGATGAAATGTTACAGCGAAAGGAGTCTGCGCGTGTTTCCATGACACTGGACATTGAAGGTCAAGGGGTTTCCTATCGCATTCAAGAGCCTGCCAGTTTTCCGCTGAAACCCTCGGGTTTGCACTTTGTTCATTTTGCAATTGTTGGTCCTATTATGGGGCTATTGGCACCAATCGGTTTGCTGCTGTTGTTTGTGATGGTTGATCCTCATCTGCGCTCCGCGCGGATTTTGCAAAAGCAGTTGCCATCCGATATCGAAGTGATTGGTGTTATCCCCCATTACAAATCGCCAATCGGGGAGCGATTGTTGAAAAAAGATGTGCTGTTGATTCTTTCAATTGCGATTGTCGGCATGATTTGTTATCTGGCAATTGCAATTTATTGGCAACTGGTCAAGGGTTAATCCGGTGAATACTCAGGGCATAATGATGGACAAGCGCAAAGAAAAAAACCTAAGCCAATTGATGGTAGATGTTGATGCGTTAGTAGAGGATAGCGACCAGCTCGTTAAAAATGCAGTGCTGGAGCATCGCAAACGCGAAAAAATTAAAAATATGGATATGCCCCTGCTCTGGTCGCAAGAAGAGCTGTACGAGAAGAAAATAGTCTTTACCGGTATGCGCCAGCGTGAGGTATTGAATGCTTTTCGTGAGGTGCGGATCCGCTTGTTGAAGCGTCATCATTCCGACAACATGGTTGTTCTGGTGTCATCGGTTGCCGCTGACGTGGCCTCCAGTTATTTTAGTTTTAATCTGGCGGCAACCTTTGCGCTGGATCAACATAAGACTGCACTCTATGTGGATTGCAATCCCTACAACTCGAATGTAGACAAATATGTCACATCCGATATTGATCTAGGCCTGTCAAATTATTTAACTGACTACACAGTCCCGCTTAAAAATATTATCTATCCAACGGGTGTTGAACGTCTGCGTGTTATTCCCTCAGGCGGATCAAGTGACTCTGCTGCTGAATTCTTTAATTCCAAGCGCATGGAAGTCTTAGTGGCTGAAATCAAATCGCGCTATCCTGACCGTTTTATTGTGTTAGATGCACCCTCTATCCAGCAGTCAACAGAAGCGCGGATTTTGGCGCGTTATTGCGATCATGCATTGCTTGTTGTGCCTTTTGGCAAAGTGGTTACTGATGAGGTGCTCTCCGCAGTGGATGCGGTAGGCAAAGAAAAATTTGCAGGTGTAGTCTTTAACAACTGAGCAGTGAGGCGGGCTATGAACATAATAAAATTACTTCCCGCCACCCGGCTCTCACTCATGCTATTGGCGTTTAACCAAGTGCATGCAAATCCGGTGCAAGAAGAAAGACAATTTAACGCATCCATTTCTGCCACCAGTTTGATGTCAGACAATAGTAAAAAAACAGTTTTGGAGCCAATAGAAGAAAGGCAGGATATTTATCAGCTTGGCTTGATGGCAACTTACAGCAATTGGCTGGTAGATGCGGATGTAGATTATGATCTCTACGCGCAAAAATTTTCCAAGCAATCACAGGCTGATGAAGAGTATGCGGAAGGCAGCTCACTGTTGGTCTTTGGTAAAGAGACGGATTCTCTAGGGTTGGAACTTGAGCATTCGCGGCGCATGTTGCTCCAGTCGCCTGAAGAAGTGACCTTGCTGGAAAACCAACAAGAGCGCGAAATGATTTCCGCACGGCCCACGATTCGCAAAAGGCTGTCCGCTGCCGATAGGATTTTTCTGCAGGGGCAAGCGGCAAAAGTGCGATTCATTGGGGAAGATGATAGTCAGGATTCAAAACGCAATGGCGCTACTCTGGGGTGGGGCCACGCCATTTCCAAAACTAGCGCCATGATGTTGAGTTCGCAATATATGGATGTGAGTTTTGATCAACAGCCTGATGCCGATTATCAAATGGTGAACTCAGCACTTTCGTATCAGGTGCAGTTGCGCAAGCTGGATTACAGTGTGCAAGTGGGGTACAACGAAATATCTCCAGAGCTTGGGGAGAAACAGGGTGCTCCGAGTTACAACATCAGTTTAGGTTACGTGAGTGGATACCATGTTTTCAGAGCATCGGCAGATCGGCAGATCACCGATACATCGTTTGGTAATGGTAATCTGGATAGTGGCAATCAAATTCCCGGTGCCGATGGTTTGTCGCAAAATTTGGGGAAAATAGATCGGCGCAATCTAGGGGTAGAGTTTAGTACCGATGTCATCTGCTCGCGCTGTACGTTTTCCCTGGGGGCATCTGTAGTTGATGATGATTACCTTGAGCGCGATGAGCAAGGGCGCAACACTTATATACGTTCGGCATTTGTTTATTCGCTATCGAGTGCTGCAAAGTTAACGCTGCGAGTAGATAAATCCAAAAACGATGAGGAAAGTAATCAAGTTAATGATCGCTACGACACCGATTATCTCTCGCTTGAATACACCTACCGGTTCATTAATGGATTTGATATCCGGCTGTTCTCCCGCAAAGAGGAGCGCGATGGAGACGGTCCGGTGAATAATTACAAAGAAAATATTTATGGCGCTGGTTTGGAATATTTATTTTGATAAATGCTGTAACAACAAGTGCAGCAATAGCAATTGGTAGCCAGGCTGTGTTACTGGCGAAAATCAAATGGAAACACGGGTGGGGAAAATGAAAAAGTGTTTAAAAATAATCTTGGTTTCATTTTGCATTAGCATAGCTGCGTGCAGTGATAAACAAGAAGAGAGTCAACAGCAAGCGCAGCGGCATGCCGGCTCAGCTAAAATATATATGGAGCAAGGCCAGTATCGCGCAGCAATGATTGAAGCAAAAAATGTTATCCAGCTGATGCCTGATTCGGCGGATGGCTATATTGCTTTAGCGCATATCTACAATGAAATTGGCTCCTATGCCTCCGTTCAAGGCCTGCTTGAGCAAGTGGTAAAGAGAAACCCAAGCGTAGCGACTGAACTGGCCTATACCTACTTTCTGAATAAAAAATACCTCACCGCAATCAATACTGTAAATACCTATCCGGCTGATGCCAGCAACCCTGAAGCCAAACAGCGTCAGGCATGGATAAGTGCCATGTCAAATATCAGTTTGGGGAATAAAGATGGATATGCGCTGGCGTTGAATGAGTTTAAAACGCTGGGAGGCAGCGAGGCAGACGCAAAATATATCGAGGCGAATTATTTACTTTCAAAAGGTGAGCTAGAGAATGCCCAATCTGCGTTGACGGAAGTGTTGGCTGCCGCACCAGATAACATCGATGCTTTGACCATGATGGCAGGGGTAAACATTTTTCTGCGCAATTTGGATGGAGCGGAAAATCATCTCACCAAAGCACTGGGGTTATTGAAAAACACCGATATATTGAGCCGTCGGAAAGTGCAAATTATTAGTCTTTTAACCGACACGTTAATTCAGCAAGGGCGTACCAGCGAGGCCTATACCTACCAAAAATTATTGGCAGAATCCAACCCCGAAGGCAATGTTGCGCAGCAGCGTTTTAGTGAAGCTATGGAGTATTACCAACAAGGAAAATATGCAGAAGCAGAAACCATTTTACGTGAGTTGCGTGAGCAATATCCCAACGATAAAAACACCGCAACTCTACTGGGATTAGTTGAATATCAGCAGGGGTCAGATCAACAAGCAGCAGATCTTTTTGATGAATTTATTGATCCAGAGACAGCAACACCTTCCGTCTTGCAAGCAGCTGCATTGGTTAAATTTCGCAATAATCAAATGGATGAAGCGATTGAGCTGCTAAAGAAAGCGGCGGACAGTCAACCGAATAATCATATTGTGTTGGCAACCTATGGGTTGGCTCTGCTGGATAAAGATCCGCAAAGTGCAGAAGGGGCAAAAGCGCTGGAAAAAAGTCTGGCGCTTGAACCTAAACAACAGCGCATCCGTATTGCCTTGGCAAAACGCCATCTGCTATTGAAACAGCCTGAGCAGGCAGTAGCTCAATTGCAAAAAGCTTATCAGGAACAGCCGGATGACTTTTATATCCAGCAAGCCTATTTTAAAACACTAATGAACGATAAGCAGACAGAAAAACTGGAAGAAGAAATTGCTGCGTTTAAAAATAAAGACCCACAAAATTCTAGAGGATACTTTTTTGCTGGCTGGTATGCACTACAGCAAAAAAACTATCAGGCTGCTGAGCAAGAATTTGAAAAAGCGGTAGCAGTAAAAGGCAGCAAGGAAAAACAATTTTCCTATGCGGGGCTCGCGCAAGTTTATGAAACACAAGAGCAGACGCAAAAAGCAATTACTGCGTGGCAATTAGCGCTGGAAGCAGATCCAAGCATGGTTATCGGATATGCCCGCTGGTTTGCACAAATGCGTAAGTTGAAGCGTGAAGATTCTGCTTTTTCGTTTGTGCTTGGGCTGGAAGAGAAAACTACCAAATGGGAGCCGTCCGTTGTATTGGCTCAGTTGTATGTAGGAAAAGGCCAATTTGCCGAGGCCATCAAACATATTGGCGTTGCATTGGAACGCAGCAATAACGCAACCAACATCAAACAAATTGCTGCCAATCTCTACCGTTTGCAAGGTGTGCAGCTCAGGGGGCAAAACAAATTACCCGAAGCGCGTGAAAGCTTAATGCAAGCAGTTAAATTATTCCCTGAAAATGCAGATTACCTTGCGGTATTAATTGAGACGGAAATCGGTGCCAAGAATATTCAGGAAGCACAAAAACTGCTCGACCAATTTGCAAAAAATCCTGAGAACGAAGGCGAGCGTTTATTTCTTCAAGGTCTAATTCGTTTTGCGGAAGATAAAAAAGACGAAGGTTTCCAGCTTTATATGGAATCCTGGGCGGCCAAGCCTATGGAAATTGTGGCTGAACAAATTTATGGCTTCCACCATAAAAGTGGCAATCAAGACAAGGCAGAAGATTTCCTTATGGACTGGCATGAGAAGTTACCCAAGAGTAACCGGGCGTCACTGTTGCTGGCCGTGAATGCGCAGGGAAAAAACGATCCAAAACAAGCCATTGCCTGGTATGAAAAATCCGTTGAGTTAAATCCCAAAGTGCCAGCAGCGTTGAACAACCTGGCTTGGATGTATTATGAAAGTAAGGATCCTCGTGCGCTTGAGTTTGCTAAAAGGGCTTATGATCTCGCTCCAAACGTCGCCGCCATTGTTGATACCTATGGCTGGATTTTAGTAGAGCGGGGTGATTTGAGAAAAGGTATTGAATTGCTCACCAAGGCGGTAGCATTAGAGCCTGAGAATCAGGAAATGCAGTACCATCTTAAAGAAGCACAAAGCCGTCAGTAATTAATGATAGGAATAGCGAGCAGCTTTATCGCTGCTCGCTATTGTTTTGTCTACAGCGAACTTACACCATGAGCAACTATTTTCCTGCTGCAAACTATCCTGGGATATTTTCTACCCCAGAGTGGGTTGACGCTTGGAAAAATGCATGGGCAGATCATAGTGCTATTACGGCTGCTGGTGCGCACGAATCTGCATTGGTTGGGCACCAGCAATTTTATTCCTACCAACAAAAAAAATCGTCAATTCTGTCATTCACAACACTGTTTCCTGCTGGAATCTCTACCAGTGCCAGTCCGAGCTTGCGCAGCGAATATTTTATGTTGGTCAATCAAAAGCCGGATGACTTTATTGCGGCTGCTCTCTGTCATAAATGGAGCCAGCTGTTTATTCCCGATATGATTTCCACCACTCCGGAATATGCTGCCATAGTGAAGGCTGCAGAAAGTAATGGGCTGCAGGTGTTGGTGCGCGACGCGGCGACAAGCTATGCCGTGCGTTTACAAGAAAATAGTTTTGATAATTACCTGAAACACATCGGTAGTAATACGCGCTTGAAGTTGTTTAATAAGCGTAAAAAACTCTATGCCATTGGTGAGATTAGCCAGCAAAATCTATGGCCTGATGTGGATAGCTTTATTGAAATTCTCAATGAGTTTCGTGTGCAGCGCTGGAATAAACCTTGTTATCAAGGGCGTAACCTCAAACAAATCACCGCCTTTTTACAGAATATTGCGCAGGCGGGTGGCAGGCCGGATTTGTCGGTTATTTATTGCGATGGAAAACCCGTTTCAGCCGTGTTGGACCTTTATTATCGGCAGCGAATTTATAATATCCAATCTGGCTACATTGAAAAATTTCGGGATGGGATTTCGCTGGGAACCTTACATCTGGGTTTGCAAATAGAAAAAGCATTTGCAACAGATGCCATTTATTATGATTTTATGGCCGGTAACGGCAAAAAATCCAATTACAAAAAATCCCTTGCTACGCACAGCGCCCAGTTTGCGAGCTTGATGCTGGTGCGCAGTCCGCTACTCAAAAAATTGTATTACATCAAAGACCGTTTGCTCGGCATGACAACTTCTAAGGGATCCCTTTTATAATTGCGGGTCCGATAATTTTAGTCAGCCACACCGGCATAAATTTCCACAATAAAATAAATAATTTAAGTTTGGGGTTGTCGGGGTTTAGCTCGGGCTTGGCGGCATTTTCTGGCAAAAGACAATACCAATAATTTTGGCAAGGCTCTGCACCCCATTGTTTTTTGAATTTGAAGGTGCCCGCATCCAATGTTGAGCGACCAAAATCAAAATACTGACAGCCCTGATTTATGGCAAAAGAAAGTATCTGACGATACATCCACATATTGGCATTATATTTATTGGCTGATTTGATCGTGGATGCCCAGGGGATTTCCATCAGCCTGCCGTGGTTTACCAGAAAGGCGCAAGACACAGGTTTTTGTTTGACATAGATAATTAAAATACTTGCATCCAAATCCGCGTGTTGAAGAATATTGGCGAACCACTCTTTGCCGTATACAGGTGTGCCCAGGTCGCGCATGTTCCGGGCAAATACACGATAAAAATCTTCCAGCAATTCCATTTTTCCAACTTTGCATTCCGGTGAAAACTCATCCGCCTTTTTGTATTGGGCGCGCACTTTACTGCCCAGCATTTTATCCAGCTCTTCATCACTGCCGGGTAATTCTAAAATCATCGATGCTTTTTTGGTGGAAGGATTCTCGCCAAGGTTAGGATGAATGCTGCGGATCTCAATATGTTGCAATCCCAGTTCTGCACGCAGCTCACGCAATTTATCGATAATTGCCAGGCAGATATCAAAATACTCACACACAATGCCACCGTAATTCAGATAGGGCATTGAAACCGCAAATTTACCAAACAGTGGCGATGAAAAAACCGTAACGGGAATGCCGCCCAATAATTTCCCCTGCAGGTCGCGCGCGCAGACAAGCAGTGACTGGTGCCCAAAACTTTGTTCAATCACTTCGCTCCATGCCGGATGGTGGCTCGGCAGTGCATAGTTATTGTTCATCACAAAATCAGGCCAATCAGCTACATCGGCATAGCAATCAACAGATAAAGAAAATTCATTGCGCCAGCAGCGATGTTGGTCGAGCGCAGTAAATGCAGGTGTTGTAGTGGGAGTCTCTGTAACTGCACCTGTTGTCCCGGTATCTTTTATCGTGCTCTCAAGCTGTTTAATTCGCAGGGAGATGTCTTTCATCAGTGCGAGTTGTTGTGCGTACTCGGGAGTATCCTTTTGCAAGTGCTTAAACTTTCCGGAAATTATCCCTTTTTCAACCTTCAGGGTTTTAAGCTCATGGTGTTGTGCTGATAGCAAATTCATAACGCGGGTAAACCTGTTAAATGGAGCAGCGAATCCATTACACCCATCCTGAAAGGCGTGCACCTAACAAGCGTGGTGTATGGCTTACCTGCTCGTGAACACCAATACGGCACAATTGGTGTGCTGGTGTGCGTGCGGCATTCACAATTCCGCGTTGCGTAGTAACCGCCGCGCGGTAAGTGGTAGTAACGGCATCCAAAGCGGCCTGATTGTAATCGCCGTTAGGGAAACAAAAAATATCCACGGCATCGTTTATTTGCGCTTGCAACAGCGTTTTGCTGGCAACAATTTCATGCGTAATTTCATCGCTGCTGAGCTGGGCATTTAAGCGTTTGTGATTACAAGTATGCGAGCCAATTTTGACCAGGCCAGACTGGGTCATGCTGCGCAGTTCATCCCAGGTCATCAAACCGCGTGGAATACTAAACGTCAAAAGCGTTTGCCAATGGAGTGCGGCAAGCGCAGCAAAAATATCGGCATCGCTGGATTGCTTGAGCGCCTTAATAACCGCAGCGATAAATTCGCGATTTTTCGTATCGCCACTCGTGCCTGTTTGCGCCAGTGCGCGCGCAAAAACCGGTTGCTGCTGCATCGCACTGAGTGCATTGCTGTGCAGCAGCGCACTCACAATGTTGGGCCAAAATTGAAAATCGGTGCCGATTTTTTCTACCACTGCAAACAGGGTTACCGGTGTTGCTTCGGCATTAATAATCGGCAGCGCGTATTCGTAGTTATCGTACCAACCGTCATCAAAGGTAATCACACAGGCGCGGCGCGGTAAAGGTTTGCCTGCCTCGCGCAAGCTCAGCCACTCGGAAAAATCCATCAGGTCAAAATGCCGTTTCAGCTCGCGCAGGTGCATGCTGAAAGTATCGGGTGTGATAATCATGCCCGGCTCTTCGAGCTGGTAGCGAATATCGTCGCGCGGCAATATGCGGTGATACATCATCACCCAGAGTTGCGGGTCCTGCTGCAGCCAGCTCATCCGGTGGGGGCCGAAATGGCTGGCAGCGCTGGTGGCGATCTGTTTGAGTAATTGTTTCATAGTGGTTAAGGCTCAGGCGCCATTACTTGTTAGTGATAACCCATGGTATGCGAGTATCAATGGCGCCCAAAAAGCTGGCGCACATAGGTTTTCAGTTCGTACCAGCCCGGCCCCAAATCGCCCCAGCGATTCGTTTCATGGCGTGTTTTAAAAAATGCGACAGGTACAAAAAAGGCCAACACCCGCAGCAGTTTTTGCGCTGGTGAATAAGCGCCTCTTAAATAAAGATAAAGACTATCAAAATCCCCCAGCAACCAGCGCAAGCGCTGTCCTTCACGGTATTCGGTAGTTGATGAGTTTGGTATGCCCAGCGCATGTTGGACGAGCAGGGCAGGGAAATCGATTCCGGCATCTATCGCCAATTGTAGCGAGCCCCAAAAGCGCGTGTTCACTTCCATTAAATAGGGTGCGCCCTCTGGTGTTATGCGGAATTCAACCATGGCGACTCCATGCCAATGCACATGGTCGAGCAGCTGTTGCGCGTATTTTTTGAGTGTCGGGTCTATAGCAACACTCTCGCTCAATACACTTACACCGCCTTGCGGGGGTTTTTCCCGCAGGCGCTGATGGGCAAAAAAATGGGTTGCCTGACCCTTGTTATACAAACAAAAAACACCCGCGCCGCTGCCTGGAATAAATTCCTGCACCATAAATGGATACTGCTCTAAATGGGGCGCTTGCTTGCGTGCACGCTGCCATTCCTGTTCTGAATGCAGCACTCTCACACTCGTGGCGATCCAGCCCTGGGGTGTAAAAATTTTTGACAGGCAGGGTTTGATAACGCAGGGATAAATCCATTGGCTGGCATCAGCGTGAGTGGCATTTTCGATCAGGGTAAATTCGGGTACGGGTACACCGGAGGCCTTTGCTTGTTCCAGCAGATGGTATTTATCGGCCAATGACATTACCGTCGCGTAACTGGCAAAAGGCAAATGTACATGCGGTAGCTGGCTGGTGTGCATCAGTAATAACTGGCTGGTAATTTCCGTGACCGGAATAACCAGCGAAAATTGGCGGCTGATACAAATATTTTCCAGCCACTGGATATAGCCATGGGGGTCAGATGACGGGCAGGGCGATTGCAAATATTCCTGCGAATATTTAGACGTTGCGGCCAATGCACAGGCAGATGAATCCGATGTTACTACTTGAATATTATCGAGTTTACCCAGTGAACGAGTAACCGCCAAAGCACTTCGCTGCGCAGCGTCAAGAACAAGAATTAAGTGTGTCATGTCACTGCAACCAGCCTTAGTTAACCAGCAAAAATCATCGCGCAAAAACCAGTGGATAAAAGCAACGCGATTTAGGGTGTGTACGTCATAAAATCAAATAGATATCTGCACACGGCGGCATTCATTGGGCCGCTTTTTTTATGCGCGATCGCAAAGTAATACACAGCGCGAATGATACGGATTGGCTAACAAATCCACAAGCGCGCAACCAGATGGTGATAGAATGCGGCCACACCAACAATTGTTATCATCGGAAGGAACTTATCACCGATAAGATCGTAACTATGACCGATCAAAACCGCACAATTATTCATGCAATTGACACTACCGGCCCCGGTGGTGCAGAAACTGTTTTCCTCGATATTGCCCAACAATTGCAACTGGAAAATTATGACAATCTTGCCATTATCAAAGGCCCGGGTTGGGTTGAGGAACAATTAAAGCAGCGTGGTATTCGCTACCATATTCTCAAGCCCTATGGTTTTTTCGCTATCCCCTATTATTGGCAGTTATACAAACTGCTCAAGCGTGAAAATGCTGCACTGGTGCACGCTCATCTATTAGGTTCAACCCTCACCTATTCTATCCTCTGCCTGCTAACACGCTTACCACTGATTGCCACCTTGCATGGCCGGGTTGACATCAACCCCAATGAGCGCTTTGTTGCCATTAAACAAAAAATAATGCGCATGGGTGTAAAACAGTTAATCGCCGTAAGCCGCGATCTTGCGCAATACATTGAAGCGCGCGGTCTGTTTCCGGCGCGCGCAATTGCTGTTATTTACAACGGTGTTGATCAGCAGCGTTATCACAATAACATGACAGGACGATTGCGCGGCGATCTACACATTCCTGATGATGCGATATTGATCGGTAGTCTCGGAAATATCCGCCCCGCTAAAAATTATGAAACTCTCATTAATGCTGTGGCTGAACTCAATAATCCACAGCTGCATTTTGTGATTGCCGGGCATCAAAAAAAGGATTTAATGGAAGCACTCAATGCGCAGATGCAAACATTGGGTGTTGCAAAGCAAATGCACTTTATCGGCTTTCACGACAACACGCCCGAATTTCTCGCGCAGATGAATCTATTTGTACTCTCATCCAGTTCGGAAGGTTTTTCCATCGCCACTATTGAAGCTATGGCAAGCCACTTGCCGGTAATAGCAACGCGCTGTGGTGGGCCAGAGGAAATTCTCACGCACAATGTCACCGGCTATCTTGTTCCGGTAAATGCGCCAGCGGAATTGGCGGCTGCAATTCAATATTTACTGCGCAATCCGGAAGAGGCACAGCGTTTGGCCAATGCGGGCTTTCAGCATATGTGCAATACCTTTTCGCTTGGTGCAATGCTCGCGGCCTACAAAAACCATTACAGAAAATTACTGGGCATTAACGCTTAACCTGTTATGTCAAAAATACACAAATGGATTGTGCTGTTGATAAGTCTCATAAGGATTAGTTTGCATGTTAAAGAAAAGGTCAGACAGTGACATTATCAGAAACAATTAAAAACCATTATGGCTCCAAGCGTGGGTTATTGCGTTACGTTCGCTACGAGTTGTTGCGGATGATGGGCGCTTATCGCGCATTAAAAAAAGTGGATTTTACAAAAGTAACGCGTTTGGTATTTGTTTGCCACGGCAATATTTGCCGCAGTCCTTTGGGGGAGGTGGTGGCACACAAGCATGGCGTGCCGACCATATCTTTTGGGTTGGGAACACGCGGCAATGATCCGGCCGACCCCCGCGCGATAGCATGGGCATCGGCTCATGGCTATGAGTTAGCCCAGCACAAAACCATGCGCGTTGATCAATATCAGCCGCAGGCAGGTGATTTACTTATCGGCATGGAGCCAAAGCATATTGACGCTTTAGTGCAAGCTTTTTCGCAGGCGCCAGTACAAATAACCATGGCGGGGTTATGGCTGTCACAGCCGTTGGCATATTTGCACGATCCCTATAATACCAATGCACAGTATTTTGATCGGTGCGAATTATTGGTAGAGCAGTCGGCGCTCCAAATCATGAGTAACTTTCAGCAATAAGTTCAAGTAATTAGCAACAATACGTTCAGGTAAGTAGCAACAAGACTATCAGTCAATAGCGCATGGGATATTAGAGCATGGCCAACCAGGATAGATTTGCGTTTTTGGATAACATGAAAGCCATAGCTATTGTTATGGTGGTCGCAATACATGCGATAGGCTATTCAATGGAAATGCCTGAAGCAATAAAGGCAGCAGTTCTGGCTGTGGTCGCAACTATCGCAGTCCCTGTGTTTTTCTTTATAGACGGTTATCTCTTGGGGGCTGCATATGCAGCGCAAAAAAATCCGGGCTATTGGGTCTCATTAAAGAAAAGTGCTTACAGGCTTCTATTACCGTGGTTAATTTTTAGTATTTTGTATTTTTTGTTGAGATTCGTTTTTGAGTATTTCAACATGCTGAATGATAAACATATTATAGGGAAAGATATAACCTATATACTTTCTGCGCTCTATGGGTCTGTTTACGTGGGGCAAATGTATTTTTTGGTGTCGTTATTTTTAATCAGAATGATCTCCCCGCTTGTATCAACAATCTTTAATCAGCTTCCATTATTGCCAGCCTTCGCTGCAGCCATTCTCTTTATCATCCCGTACAACTATGTCAATGACGATATATTCAAATACCTTTATATAAAAGGTGGGCAGGAACCACTTACTCACGCCATTTGGGGGCTGCAGTTCTACATAGTGGGCGTTTTGCTTTTCAGGCTGCAGTCAGTAATAAATATTCCATGGTTGGCGCTGCCTTGCCTTGCAGTATTTATTGCACACTTATTCTTCAATACGGCGGAGCTTTTTCAGTGGGCATACCTCATATTATTTTTTGTTGCTGTACAGTTTTTCGCTTTTGAAAGCAAAATGGTTAGCTATGTAGGGCGCAATACTATGGGTATTTTCCTCCTACATTCGCCTTTAGTGTTAAAGATGGTTGCAGTGGTGATTAGCATCATGGTCAGTAACGCTCTCGCTATATTTATAGCGAATACAATAGTCACATTAATTGTGACTATTGCCATGGTTTATGCGGTACAAAAATTAGGCTTGGCACAATATTTATTTGGTGAGCTAAAAGCGGAAAAACGAATTAGTGCTTAGTGCACGTAATGCCTCGCTTGGCGTTACGTGGCTACCTTGAATTGAATATCAGTGCAGAGATAGATCTCATGGATAACAAACCAAATACGATTTCAGATTTCTATTTTTTCAAAATTGGCCCGTTATGGAACAATTTTAAAACACAACACTTTTCATTTTGGATGATTTGCTTTTATTTAATGTTCGAGTTTGTTCGTCCGCAGTCAATTATCCCGGGGATTAGTGCGATCCCTTGGGCGCAGTTGTTTTTAATGGGTGCCTTGGTGGGGGCGCTTGTTGACCCATCTGTTAAGCATGTTAAGTCAGTCGCTAATTTGTACATGGTCTTTTTTTCGATAATTATCACTATTTCAATCTATAGCGGATTTAATCCCACAATTTCCAAAAGTTATGCAATGTTTTTTTATAGTTGGGCGATTATCTATTTTTTGGCAATACGGATTGTGAATACAAAAGAACGACTGTATATGTTTCTTATCATATATTTGTTCGCTGCCGGAAAAATTGCACTGGGAACATCAAGGGTCTGGGCGTTTCGTGGCTTTAGTTTTACAAATTGGGGGTTAACTGGGCCAAAAGGATTTTTTCAAAACTCAGGTGAGCTATCTATTTTAATGTTGATGCTTTTTCCTTTGGCGTTCTATCTATTCCAATATCTTAAAAAACAAGTACTAATGTGGGAAAAATGGATTCTCATGGCTTTTTGGATATGCCCAATTCTAACTATATTAGGTGCTAGTAGTAGAGGCTCCCAAGTGGCTCTTGTAGTTCAACTTATTATTATGTTCAGGAAAAGTGTTTTTAAGATAAAGCCTTTAATCGGTATTCTGGTGCTGTCTGCAGCACTTGTTAGTTTGCTTCCTGAGGAACAAAAAGAGCGATTTAGAAATTCTGGCGATGATAAAACCTCGCAGCAGCGTCTTTTATATTGGGAAAATGGTTGGGAAATGATAAAAAAATATCCTCTTAGTGGCGTTGGATATTTCAATTTCGTTCCTTACTTTAATACGTATTATCCTGAGGATGCTTTATACGGGAGTGCAGAGTTGCCGCATAATATTTTTATTCAAGTTGGCACTGATGCTGGATTTCCAGGAATCCTATTCTTTCTTCTAATTATCCTCTACTGTTTTTTTGCTACCTATAGAATTTCAAAAAAATTCCCCCCTTCAAATATAGCTAGGCCTATAGCTGCTGGATTGGGTATGGGTGTTGTAGGGTATGTTATAGCCGGCCAATTCGTCACTGTTGCATACTATCCATTTCTTTGGGTTCATTTGGCTTTTATAGTTTGTTTATGCAACGTAACTAAAAGTGATCAAGTGCTCAATAAAAAATAGCCTGTATTTTTTAAAATTAAATTGTGCGAAACATTCAAAGAGTAGCTCTATGATATCAATAATAATTCCAGCTTTTAATGAGGCTAAATATATTGAAAATACTCTATCAACATTAAAAGAATGCATTGGAAATTATGAGAATGTTGAAGTTATTGTTGTTAACAATGGCAGTCAAGATGGCACACTTGAATGTGTAGAGAAGTTTTCTTGGGTTCGAATAGTCGATTTACCTTCGGCGGTTACTGTTGCTGAAGCAAGAAATATTGGCGTTTTGCATTCTTTCGGTGCGTATATTGCTTTTATAGATGCGGATATTCTCGTTTCAGAAGAATGGTGGGAGTCATTGCTGAATTATTCAAATTGCTATGTTAACCAGTTGATGATTTCTGGATATAAGGTTTCGGTTTCTAAATTTCCATCTTGGATTGAGTTGAATTGGTTTTCGTGCTTTAAAAAAACATCTTCGACATATATCAATTCGGGTAATTTGGTATGTAGTAGAAAGGTTTTTGAATTAATTGGGGGGTTTAATTCTGAGTTAAGGACAGGCGAGGACGTCGATTTTTGCAATAGGGCCCGGTTGAAAGATATAAGAGTAGATCCAGATGAAAGTTTTAAAGTTTATCATGAGGGATACCCTAAAAAATTAAGATCATTTTTTATGCGGGAAAAATGGCATGGAATAGGTGATCTTCAGAGCGTGGCCAATTTTTTAGGGTCCAAGGTGGCGCTGGCGTCATTCACTATTGTTATGTTGACAATTCTATCTCTGGCTTCTCTTTTTCTCGGAAGCTTTGAGCTTTGTCTTATTTTTCTTGGTTTAGTTATTGTGATTAATATATATAGTCTTTTAAAAAGGTTCAAAATAATTTCATTGAGACAGTTTTGCATATGTTTTTTTCTAAATTATATTTATTTCGTGGCTAGGGTTGCCTCTATTTTCGATCTTTTTTCTGCTATTAGTCGGAAACGATAGTGGTGTACATAAACAATATTAGAGCGTCGATTTTAAAAAATGATTAATAAAGAAAATATATTTAGGCGCGATGTTGATATTCTTCGCGGGTTAGCCGTAATTCTTGTTGTCCTTTATCATCTCGATATAAAATTTTTTCAGTCGGGATTTATCGGTGTAGATATATTTTTTGTGCTCAGTGGGTATTTAATCGGTTCGATTTATGCAAGGCATCAAAATTCGTTAGATTTCTATGAAAAGAGATTTAGACGAATATTGCCAGCTATGCTGGCAACCTTAATAGTATTTCTGGTCGCGTCTCCATTTCTATTTCTTCCGTTTGAAGTTAGAAAAGTGACAGATAGCATTGTTGGCTCATTGTTATTTGTTCCTAATTTAGTATTCTGGAGAGATAATGATTACTTTTCTAATCTTTCCTTTT
This sequence comes from Cellvibrio sp., assembly GCA_003524365.1. Taxonomy (GTDB): domain Bacteria; phylum Pseudomonadota; class Gammaproteobacteria; order Pseudomonadales; family Cellvibrionaceae; genus Cellvibrio. Next base: position 30,306 of record DQHS01000170.1, read on the forward strand.
CTCCGCTCCTTCATTATTGGTCATTAGGTGTAGAACTCCAATACTATGTGATATTTCCATTGCTATTTTTTATGGGAAAAAAATTCAAAGCTTTTTTCCCTGTTCTTGCAATAATTTCACTAGGATTCTGCATTTTCTTGACTGACCTTTCATCTAAAAGTGCATTTTTCTTTTTGCCTACAAGATTATGGGAGTTTTTTCTTGGGTATTTCGCATATCAAATTAGAGATGTGTCTTTCATATCAAAATTTAAACGCACAAAAGCATCTTCATATTTTTCTATACTGATATTGCTGTTGTTGATAATAATTACTACATTGCCTATACCAAGTGATAAATTTCCAGGGGTATATGCTATCGCTCCGGTAGTCATGTGTTTTATATATATAGCAGTGGGAATTGAAAGTGAGAGGTTTCTAAATTTTTCGCTTGTAAAAGTTATTAGATGGTTTGCAAAAGTTTCTTTTTCAATATATCTAATTCATTATCCAGTTATTTTCATATTTAAATATTCCCCTTTTTCCGAAACTAATGAACTAACGATGATTGAGTCGATTGTTGCCGTCATCATTACGTTGATTTTAGCAATTGTCAGCTATCGCTACATAGAATCACCTATGCGTGATAAGTCAATCGTACCGTTAAAAAAATTCTTTATTATTCTTATCGCGGCATATTCATTTATTATCATGTTACTTTTTATTTTTAGTAGTAATGGATACTTTAAGGATTTATATGGCGAACAAAAAGCTGCTATTTTTTATGCGATGGATGATCGGGGAGCATGGAGATGCTCTAAATGGCAAAAATTAAAGGAGTTAAAATCAGATAGCTGCTATTTATTACATGCACATAATGCAGAGAAAAAAGTTTATCTGGTGGGCGACAGCCATATAGATGTATTAAAGGATGTGTTTACGGACTCTGCAATTGATAAAAAAATATCTGTACGTCTGAATAAAACAAGATGTTTACTGGGCAGAGAGCAGTGCTCTTATGAAAAAATTGTTTCTGAGGTAAATAGTTACGAGATTACAGATATTGTTATGCACGGTTATGATTCATCTAAGTTTCATTACCATGACATAGAAAAATTAGTCTTGTGGGTTGCCCAGAATAATGTCCGCCTGCACATCATCGGGCCGGTTCCAACTTACAATAGATCTGTGCCTTCTGCTTTGTTTCAGGAGACTTTAACATCCAATCGAATAATTCAAAGAATAAGCCTTAATGAATTTGAGTCGCGACTGCCAGAAAAATATGTAACGTTTAAGTCTAGATTTAATGGATATAAAAATGTCTATTTTTATCGCCCTGAAGATTTTTTGTGCGCACCCGAATGTAGGCTTTTATCACCTAAGGGGGTGTTTTACTTCGACTCAAATCATTTGACGTTAAAAGGAGCGAATGAGTTAGTTCCTATGATTCTTGATATTTATTCGAAGTAGAATTTATCTACTTTATTGCCTGTAGGAATCAAGAGTGCCATTTGAAGATTTGATTATCCCTACAAATCAGAGCAGCAAGATGTTGTGCTAGACTTAGTCTTTGCTTGGTTGTTCGAGTACAGCTACAGCTATTTTTATAGCAGTCTAGCTTAAGGCTTCTTTTTTTAGTTCTTTTTGCAATTAGGCTTCATTTACCGTGTGGTAATCATTATGAAAACTATCATTCGTACCATTGCCGTATCCCTGTTGATGTGTTTATGTTTTTCCGTTAGTGCTGCACAAGTTTTCCCTTTGCCCGAAGGATATTTTGTTAAGGCCAAGATGCCCATGCACTTGGTCTATCCGCGTGGAGATACAGAGGTTCAGGCGCATGCCCGCCATAAGTGGGCGCATCCTGATATGGAGTACGCAATTCCTATTGGTGTGCAGGGTGGTGCTTGGCCCTTTAAGTACGAGCTGGTTAGTGGGCCGAGTGGAGCCAAAATAGGCTCCTTGTATGGTGAAGAAAATTATGGGTCTATCACTTGGGTACCTGCTGCCAGTTCCGGCACTGTCGAGTTCAAGGTGCGCATTACCGATCAGGAATTAAAAACCGTTGAAGCTAGCTGGAAAGTGACTATAGATCCAAGCATGTTTATTTTTGTTAAAAGCGGTGCATCTGGAACAAAAGTTGGAACGATCAATAATCCTTTGGCAAGCTTTGCTGATTGGTATAAAGATCCGAAAGATGCCAGTTATCTTAATAAAATTATTGTATTTCGAGGGGGTAATTATTCGTTGGTTGGTGACCCGACCTCAAATAATAATTTGCGTCTGCTTAAAGAATCCAAAACTCCAAGTTTAATAGGCTTCCCTGGAGAGGAACCGATTTTTGATGCATCCACCACAAAAGTTATGGTAAGTGATTTGTCGGATATATTTATTGCGGGGATTACTTGGAAAAATGCTCGCCAAGATGTTAGCAATGCTCATTTTTTATGGTTAACAGGAGATGTGAGTCGTGCAACTTTTTGGCGTAATCACTTCCGGGATATGAAACAGGGTTTGGTGGGAAACGATAATACTGGCCCTGTTTTTATATCATCCACTCCAATAGCCAAAGAGAATATTTTATACAAAGAAAACAATCATACGGGCATACATAACAAGGGTTTCAACGGGCACTATTTTGATGTGTATCGAGCAAGTTATGTCTTAATTGAACAGAATACTGTCAGTAATAGCAGTAGTGGGAATGGATTTTGGCCCAAAGGAACTGTTGCATTCGTGACTGTTCGTGCAAATAACGCTTACGATAATGTGTCAGGTATACAAATTGCGATAGGTTACGGCACTGAAGCTATTGATACACCGCATGACCATGAAATTTGTTGGAACAGAGTGGTGGTTCCTGTAGACCAGGATGGTCCTGCAATTATGGTTGCTGGCAGTAATTCAAATCAAGGTAAAACGTACAACACGTATTTGTATCGAAATACTATTGTGAATGGTTATAGTGTCGTGCGTTTTGCGGGAGCTGAACCTTATGAAACTGATGCCAATATTATCGTATCCAAAAATTTAAAGACTTGGGATCTTGCAAACATGAAGACCACCATAGCTAACGTACTTGCTCTCCCTACTAATGGCGTTGTTTCAATAAATGATGCAAAATTCATCGGTAATGATTTCGGTAAAGTAGGTGCCGATGTTGCCACTTCTCCGGCCCCCGTGCCCCCACTGCAACCTAAATATCAATAATTTTGTTTTCAGCCAATACCCTTTGTTGTAAGGGTATTGGCTTTTAATTCGCTATTAGACCCGGTAATTTCTTGTTGTCCCCATTTCTATTGATCAGGCAGTCTCATTTTTTGAGCTTGACCAATGGCGCGCACCTGCCTTTTTAATGTCTTCAAAATAACCTTCGTATTTACATAGCAGTATCGTTCTCATGCCAATCATTACTCGCCTTGACCAGAGTGGTTTCTTGTGAAGTTTGCGGAGTATTTTGACTTCAACGCCCTTGGCCTTATAGGTCTTGGCAGAATATTGTATACCGGTTGGTAAGCCAGTTACTTCTGCCACAGCACGGGCAAGTCCACCCGGCCCAGTAATGTCATAAAGTAGCGATGGATCATTTTTGATGTGTGTGTATTGTTCATCATCGAGTAATGCCGATTTGATATTGCTCAGTATTTTTTCCAACACCGGGTGCGCGGGTGCTGAACACATAAATGCATTAAATAGTTTTGTCTTGTTTGCGTCATAGGCCACAATAAATTGGTCATTTTCCCGGATAAATTTTTTCATTGGATATTTGCATACGGTATCGATGTCGGCATAAATTCCGCCAAAGCGATAAAGTGCACAGTAGCGCCAAATATCTGCTCTGAAAGCCCCCGGGGGGATTCTCTCATAGCATTCAAGTAACTCTTGATCAAAGTCTGCAATCATTTTTGCGCAATGAGCATCATCCACAAAGCGATAGTCACAGTCAGGATTTTTACTAGACCATGATTCGGATGCTTTATGCATCATGATTGGAACCATGTCCGTGATAAAGGTTTGCCATACAATTCTGGGTATTGCGCGAGCAGGTGCAGGTCGGGATGAATGAATCTTTTTTGGTATTCTGTGCGTCGGCATGAGCAATCACTGGGTACTTAGGTATAAATAGTCGTCGCCACATCCAAGGAAATCAATTTTCTTTTCTGCAGCAGGTAAGTTCTTAGCGGTAAATAAGGTAATTGGCGGTGCTCTGCGCCCCCGGATTATAAACATGATGAAGATTTGCTATTATCCCAGCCAATTCCATCAGCTGTTGTATAGTAGGTCGCAACGATAAAATCTATAAGGATGAATGTACACTATGTTTGTTTCCGATTCGCTAATCTTTGTTGAACTGCATAAAACCGCTGGCTCCCATATTGGCCGCTGCCTCAATAAAATTTTGACGGGCGAGCAGGTGGGTAAACACAATGTTGTTCCGCCAGAACTTCAAAATCGCTTTATTCTTGGTTCAATTCGAAACCCGTGGGATTGGTATGTGTCTTTATGGGGTTATGGTTGCGATCGTAAAGGCAGTGCTTTTAGCCAAACCACCCGCCGTTACAGTGTGGATTACTATTGGCGGCAGCTTAATAAAGAAATGGGCAAAAACTGGCTGAACCCAGCGCAATATGCACGTCAGATGCTTGCTGATACTACAAAGCCGGTTGCATTGTGGAATGAGGTCTATGCCGATAGTGGCAACCCTGAATTGTTCCGTCAGTGGCTCCGGTTAATGCTGGATAGCAAGCGCCGTTTTGATATTGGTGAGGGTTATGGTTTTTCCCCCCTGTCTGCGCACAGCGGTGTATTGACCTATCGCTATTTTAAATTATTTACCAACCTTGGTGCGCAGCTGTATTCGTTGCCAGACTTGGCAAATTCATCCAGTTTGAATGATGTGTGGAAGCAGTACGGAATAACCAATTTTGTGGTTCGTAATGAGCACTTGGAGGCGGATCTTATTGATGCGTTGACCAGCGCCAATATCCCGCTATCCGATGAGCAGCGCTTGTTTATCCTGCAGGGTAAAAATGAAAAAACCAATACGTCGTCGCGCAAAAGTATGGATTTTTACTATGACGAAGAATCAATAGCGCTGGTAAAAAATAAAGAGGATTTTATTATTTCGCGCTATGGTTATACCGCGCCCAACATAGCGTAGTGAATGGCTCTATACAGCGACCTGAAATTTGGTGAGGGGAAAATTACTTGGCAGTAAGTAATGATTCTAATTGCTGCAGCATATTCTTTTTATAGGCAGTTACTGAAAAGCGATCAACTGCTTGCTGTCTTCCGGCTTGCCCCATGCGCGAACGCAGCTCACTACTTTCAGTTAATTGTAATATTGCCTGTGCAAAATGTTCAGCGGAATCACCGTGGACCTGTATGCCGTCCACGCCGTCTTGTACGATTTCAACAAGCGCGCCAGAAGCCGAAACAATATTAGGTAACCCACACGCAGCTGCTTCTGCGACTGATAATCCAAAGCCCTCTTCATCGGATGCAAGCAGGTGAATATCGGTAACCTGTTGATGGTAGGGTGGAATTTCCGGGACTCGTTCAATAAATGTTATGGCGTCGGCAATGCCTAATTCCACCGCTAACTGATTGAGCTTTTCTTTTTCTGGCCCTTTACCTATTACTAACCCATGTAACTGATAGCGGGATTTTGGTTTTGCAATTGCAAATGCGCGTAAAAATAAATCGACCCGCTTGTGGGGGATTAATGCGCATACAGTGGAAATTACCACAGCGTGTTGACTGATGTTGAGTGAATTGCGCAAGCTCATCTCGCGGATGGCAGGAAAAAAAGCCTCGTCAACATCAATTCCGTTGTAAACGATTGCGGCGTCAATCTTGCATTTTTGATTGATAACAGCGTGTGTGTGTTTGCTTGGGGCAATGATCAAGTTTGCCCATGGGATCATCCAGAAATAGAAATAGCGCTTGGCGGCTGGATGATGCAAGTGTACTGCAATAGGAATGCCCAGAATTTTGCTTATAGGCAATCCCATTTGGCAAGGTAATCCGCCACTCGTGAGGATCAAGGATGGTTGCTCTTGTTTGAGAAAATGCGTTAGCTCGCGGATTTTTTTTACATAACGCAGCAGTGGGAAAGAGATTTTACGGTCAATCATTATTTCCGGGAATTTTGATTGCAGCAGTTTGTAGGGTGGATTTTTAAGGCGGCTGACAATGACGTCGGGCTGATTGGCAATTAAAATAACTTTATAGCCTGCGGCGTCCAGGCCATCAATTGTGTGGATTAAGCAGACCTCTGTTCCGCGTAAAAAGTTACCACCAAAATGCATCACTGCTATCGTTTTGTTATTATGTTCGTTCATAGTCAGTATTTCTTTTGGCCAGAGGATATTGGGTTAGGTCAAAAAATAATAAACTAAAGCATCGCTCTTTGTTGGAATATATGCGGCGGTTTCGCTGCCACGCTAACAGTTACGCAAGACATTTTTACTGTTGTGCAATAATTTCCAGAAATGCCTGCTCCAAGGTTTGGGCACATTTTTCTGGTAGAAATAGCTCCTGCGAGCGCAGGTTGCCCTCTCTGCCCAGTTCGTCGCGTAACGTTTTATTTAATAGTAGATCTTGGATTGCATGTCGGCATTCGTCTGGATTATCCGGGTTTACTAAGTATCCGTCTTTAGCGTGATGGATAAACTCAATGGGGCCGCCAATGGCTGTCGCAATGATGGGTTTGCTTGCCCCCCAGGCTTCTGCAATGCTTCGGCCAAAGCCCTCTGGGCCAAGACTGAAATGCACAATCACATCCGCTGCGGAAATAAATGGCACCGGGTTGGTTTTAAAGCCAAGCAGAACAATTTGTTGTTCCAGATTGTACTGTGCAATGATGCACTTAATAGAGTCAAAATAGTCTTGGTTTTCATCGGCAGAATCACCCATTAGTGCAATTTTAAAGTGCGCATGGGCTTTTAGTAATGGAATGCAAAGCTGAATAAATTCTAATTGGCCTTTGAAGGGGATAATACGCGCGGCTATTAAATACACGACATCTTGGGGCTTGGCATGCATCTGCTTGCGGGCATTGATAATACTGGCTGGGGTTTGGTGAATAATTTCACCCGGATCAATAGGGTCGTAAAGCAGCAGAAATTTGTCTTCTGCAAGCCCCATATTTTTTTGGTATTGATCGACTAAAAATTTTGAAATAAAAATATATTTTTCCGCCGCCGCCAACACTGCAGGTGAGTAGTGGTTGTGCCAGCCAGGGCCGCGTAAATGATAGGTGAGCGGGGTATTGAGTAACTTTGCCACCCTATAGGCCAAGGGTGATATGCCATTATTGGAATGGACTAATGCAATCTCTTTTAGCTTGCTGTAATGTGCAATCCGCCTTGCAAGCAGCTTGTCGTTAATTAGGCTGATGAGAGAGAAAAGTTGCTGCGCAAGCCTGCATAATGGCTTGATGCGAATATATTTATACAGAATGTGATTAAATGCTTGCCGTTGTTTGTAGCTAAAATGATTTTTCAGGCAAAGAGTCTCAATATTTTGGGTCCACTGATGCGAAACCGCTGGATCCATAAAAGTAATGAAAACAGGTTTAACTTTTTGAAAATATTTGACAGTTTGGCCAATGCTGACGATGGCGCCACCAAAACTCTCGCCGTGTTCAATGATCAAAATAGAGGGGTTAGGCATGCCTTCGTTATTCATGCATTTTTCTTCATTAAGAAGTCGTTTGTAAGATCGGGCAGTGCATTTGTACAATTGTTATTTGGTAAGTATACACTAGTTATTTGTGATTCGGAGTGACCCCATGAGTTCCACTAAAACAGTCATTATTGCAAATGGAATAAACGGTCTGGGTGCTGTGCGATCTGCTGCAATAGCGGGGCTTGAAGTCATTACCATTCTATCTGATAGAAATGATTTGGCTGCCCATAGTCGATATGCCAAGGTGAAATATTATTTGCCAGCAGATGCGCGTGCAGAAGATTTGTATCAACTGTTGTTGGAAATATATGAACAACATGGCGCCGCATCAATTATTTCTTGCTCTGATTTTTCTGTGGAAATGGTCGCTGAGATTGCCCCAAAATTAGTTGGGATTCACTATGTGTTAGCGCCATCTGCACACACCGTACAGTTATTGAATGACAAAAAATATGAATGTCTGGCGATGGCTGAATATGGTGTGATGCTGCCGGATACGGTAGTTAACCTGGCTGAAGATATGCCGAGTTCTTTTCCTGCGTTGATTAAGCCCCGGTCGCATCGAGACTACACGTTTTTGGGGGCCAAAAATCGAATTTTGCATAATGAGCGCGAGTGGCTGGAGTTCAAGTCACAATATGCGACGGGGCTGGATCGTTTTATTTCGCAGGAAATTATTACTGGTCAAGACTCTGAGCTGTGGGTCTGTAATGTAACCTTTAATAAGCAGAGTGAATTAGTGTCTTGTTTTGTATTCCAGCGCTTGGGTACATCCCCTTCGCATTATGGTGTTACCTCATTGGCACTGAGTTGTGAAAATAGTCTGCTTATGGAGGAGTGTCGAAAGATTGGCGTCGCGCTTGGGTATATGGGGCCGGCGATGATTGAATTTAAGCGATGCCCGGTACGCAACAAGTTTTTTTATATTGAAACCAATCCTCGTATCGGTATGTGCAATTGGTTTGATACTCGTTGCGGTATAAACAATATCCTTACCAGCCATAAGGTGGCGCAAAACGAACCCGTAGCATTGGGGGTTCAGAAAAATGGAATGTTGTTTATTAATCTCAGTGGTGATTTTATTGCGAGAATGGAGGATCGTGAAAGTATATTCTCGGTGTTTTTTCTGTACTTTCGCCATCTGTTGCGCACCAAAGTTGGCGCGACTTTCTATTGGAAAGACCCTTGGCCGGGGGTTCGTTATAGTTACAACAATTTGCGCATGTTTGTGCGTCGGTCCATTAATTTCCTACGTAAATAATACTTTACGTATTTGCTCCTTCGCTTGTTCAAATTTTGCCAGATACTGTATGAAATTTGGCATAGTATTCGGCAAAGAAAAGCGTGGCACGTCATAAATTCCCATCTTTTTTGTGGCATAAGTGGGTTCTGTATTGAATGCCATTTTTATTCCATTTTCGCTCAGCGTCATTTTGTTATTGTCGTTGTAGTCGCATAGGCGACCAGTCGGATAAACAAAATATCGCTGGCTGCATCCCAATTTTTCGTTAACTCTGGCAATTGAATCCTGTATTTCCTGGGCCGCTATTGCGCTGGGCAATTGAGACAGTATGCGATGAGTGCAGGTATGCGCATAAACACCGTGTCCGGCGTTGTGTAGCTCCTGCGCATTATCCCAGCTCATGGGCTGATAGTTGTGATGAATATTATTGCCAAGGCTCAACCCCAGTTCCGGAAAAAGGTATTCACTTATCCATGAATAGAGATTGGTTTGATCCTGACTCTTGAGTAGATCCCGTAGGTTCCTGGTTATTTCATTCGTAGAGCTTTTTGATTTGAGGTTTAAAAATTCGGTTTTATCGGGCAGTGTTAAGCGAATTTCCTGGCGGGCGGTATCGTTGATGGCAACGTGAATTTGGTCATCCCATGGCCATAACTTGCGATCAATAAAATCGCTGATGAGAAAAAAATTCAATGGCATTTTAAAGTGAGAAAAAACGCTGCCAGCATTGGTGTAATGATCAATAAAGCCATCATCAATAGTGAATACAGCAACTTTTCTGGGAATTTTTTCTCCGCTAATTAGTAAGTTATGGCATTCATCCAGCGTTAAAACTTTATAGCGGTGGTGCCTTAGGTATGCAAGACACTGCTCCAGAAATTTAACCGGCGTTCCACCAAAGGTATCCTGTTCATTCGATACTCGATGAAGCATAAAAATAGGAATTGCCTCAGGCAATAGAGCGGTAATAACACCTAGCTCACTAAGCTGATTACAGGTATTGATAATCAATGACTTCATCGTGCTGGTTCCTGCATGCCAGAATTGCGTGACTTTCTGCAGATTAATGTATCTAACGCGTTAATAAGATGATCGTGGGTGTTGTCCAGGGAATAGCGATTGGCCACGGTTTGTTGTGCCCTTGCACCCATTTGCGTGCGCAATGCGGGTTCGCTAATCAGTTTTAATAAGGCGGTAGTCGCAGCTTCATGGCTCTGTGCATCGTAGACAAGCCCGTCATGCTGATCGGTAATCGCTTCACATACAGACGGTCTGTTGGGAACTACAACAGGTAATTGCGCGCGCATATATTCCAATATCGACAATGAATAACCCACCTCTCCTCTGCTTGGATGAAAGGCTATTTGGCAGGATGCCAGTGTTGACTCTATGTTACTAATACGCCCTGGAAAGCTGGTGTACTTGTCAATGTTGAGCGCTTTAGCCAATGCATTGAACTTCTCAATGTCTGGGCCGTCACCACAGTAAAGATAGTGTATGTGATGCTGGTTGTGTGTGTGTACCAAGCGAGCAATTACCTCGAGCGCAAAATCGACGCCTTTATAAAAGGTCGCTCGCCCGGTGCTGACAATAATGGTATGGCCAGTAGGAATACAAAATTGTTCATTCAAATTTGCGGCATCAATTGGCGTGGTTAGCGCTGGTAATCCATTGGGGGCGACAAAACATTTATGCGCCGGTATACAACTAACATGAATCAATCGCTGCTGTACAAATTCGGTTGCGCCTATGGCGATATCCGCATTGATATAGGGAAGACGTGAGCGCAGGCTTTTAGCGATTTTTTTCCAGCCGGTGCTGGTGGTTCTGTCCCCTGGTGTGTGGTCGTGAACCGCTATTTTTTTTACACCAAAAAATCTAAAAAATAGGTAGCTCCAGTGGCTGGTGGGGTGGTCGCTAAAGTAAATCGCCTGAACTTTGTGCTTTTTAATAAAATTAATATGCGCTGTTAAATCTCGTGGATGCTTAACCCCAAAATTAAACTCCACGGTGCGAATCTTTGAGTCTTGAATTGCCTTGGGCAAGGTGGAAATGCTCGGATAGGCAATCATCACTTCATAATCAGTGGAAAATTCGGCGTGAATTTTTATCCAGAAACTTTCCATTAGCCACCAGGCATAGCCAACATTGGAATCCCAATTGGCGACGCAGAGCAGGGTAGGTTTGTTATTGGGCGCTGACAAATTGTCCACCTGCAATTTTCATTCTGTGTGAATCAGCAAAACTATAACCAAAATTGGCAATATCCTGTTTGTACAATTCGGCTACTTTTTGTATGGCTGCAGGTGAGTAAACATCTTTGTAGCCAGCGCGCTTGGAAGCATTGGTGTGTTTTAAATCGGTCTGGGGTAATTGCAAGCGAGTACAAATTGCATCGAAGTCCTGTTGGATGGTTTCAAAATAACCCAAATGATCAATGATCGGATTGCCGTGTCTATCGCAAATAAAATCCGATTGTGGCCATAAATGTATGTGTGCATACAGGCGTTCTGGTGTTAACCAATTTAATACAAATTCATCAAATGAATGAATATCGGCTAAATGCTGTTTCGCCCATTCGGCGTCTTTGGCATTCCATCCGCCGCCTTTTAAATAAGAGTAGGCGGAATAAAGCCTGTCCCAAGGGTTGCGCACGAAGGTAAATTTAAAAAACTGGTTATAATCGCGGCGGCCATAAATAACGCGATATTCCTGCGCAGTGTAGTGATACGGCAATTCACCAAAAAGGCTGAGTGCCAGAGAGGTGCCGGCAGCTTTGGTGATATGCACAAAAATACATTTGTGCTGATAATAATAACGCAGGGAAAAATCACCCTTATCCGATGGGAATACCGCCGTTTTTAAGGATTCAATTTCCTGCTGGTGACGCAACTTGTAAAACCAGAAGCGTGTTTCCTTGGGAATTAATTGGCCGTATAAATTGCGCAGCAATTGCATTGTGATTCTCTGTAGTAGGCATCAAGTAGTAGGCTTCAATATGTTGTGAGCATGTTGCTGCTATGCCAAATATTCTTTTGCCAGACGCTTAAAATCATTTGTTTTACCCAGTGCATGAAAGAATGGGTTAAGTAAATTTTCTTTAGTGTTATAGCGCAATGGCGTGAGGTTATCGGCTTGATAAATTTCACCGCCTGCACCCTGCAGTACCGCGTGTGCTGCAGCTGTGTCCCACTCCGAGGTGAGGCCAAGGCGCGGATACAAATCAGCACTGCCTTCAGCAACCATACAAATTTTAAGCGAGCTGCCAAGATTGACAATATCTGGCTGGTCAAAACGTTTTACCAATTGCACAAATTCATCGCTTTGATGTGACTTGCTGCCAACAATTTTCCAGCCCTGTGCCGACTCAGGGTGCGGGTTAACATGGATTGCACTTTTTCCTTCTGCGCATTCTTTCATGCTGCCTGCTTGCAGTTGGCCGCCATAGTAGAGCAGTGCTTTGGCCGGGGCATAAACCACACCCCAGGCGGGTTGTTGCTCAATGATCAGCGCAATGTTCACCGTAAACTCACCATTGCGTTTAATAAATTCCTTGGTGCCATCCAGTGGGTCAATTAACCAGTAGGTTTGCCATTGGCTGCGCTCTTGCCAGCCAATAGTGGCACTCTCTTCGGAGAGCACGGGAATGCCCGGTGTTATTTCTTTCAGGCCATCCACAATGCAATGATGCGAGGCCAGATCCGCTTCTGTCAGCGGTGAGTCATCGGCCTTTATATCCACCGAAAAATCCCTGTTATAAATTTCCATAATGGCGGCGCCGGCTTGTTTGGCGAGGTGGACAACATCGTTAAAATTAATCGCAGTGTGCATGGCTGTTTCCTGTGCCCGGTAAGGTTAGAGACTGAGAATTTTAAAAATTTGGGTGGTGCATTCCTCTACGCTATAGCGTGAGGTATCGATAGTCAGTTCAGGTGATTGTGGCGCTTCATAGGGGTCACTAATGCCGGTGAAGTTTTTCAAAATACCCTGGCGCGCTTTTTTATAAAGCCCTTTGGGGTCGCGTGATTCACAGACGTTGAGCGGTGTATCAACAAAGACTTCAATAAAATTGCCGTGGCCGAAAATGGAGCGAACCATTTGGCGGTCGCGGCGGTATGGGCTGATAAATGCACAGACCACAATCAGCCCTGCATCAACCAGCAGTTTAGCGACTTCGCCGACCCGGCGAATATTTTCGGCACGGTCTGTTTCGCTCATGCCCAAATCTTTATTGAGTCCATGGCGCAGATTGTCGCCATCCAGCAAAAAGGATTTTTTACCTTGGCTGTGCAAGAGCGCATCGAGCGCGTTGGCGATTGTTGATTTGCCTGCGCCGGATAATCCCGTTAACCAAATACAACAGGGTTTTTGTTGCAGGAGCGCTGCGCGCTGGGCGGGTGTGATTTTCATATTGTGCCAAACTGCTGCTGAAGCCAGTTCAGTTGACTTTATTTCGTAGGGGCTTTTGTCATCGTTTTTCATAGCGATTATCCTTGATGTTTTTTTTGATACTGGGTAATGGTGTCGGCATATAGTTGCATTAACCGGCCGCCAATTACATCGATATCAAAATGAGTTTCTACATACTGGCGTGCACTGTGTTGCCACTCGTTCCACTGTTGCGGATTGTCAATTATCCACTGGATTTTGTCAGCCATTGCAGCTGAGTTGCGGTCTTCTATTAAAAAAGCAGATTTGCCATCCTCGACACATTCGGGTATTCCACCGGTTTTGGTGGCAATGACAATTAAGCCGGAGGCTTGGGCTTCCTGAATTGCGACGCCTTGTGTTTCTTCGTGAAATCCCGTTTTGTCGGTGAGGCTTGGGAAGACAAAAATATGTGCGCGCGAATAAATGTCTTTGAGTTGTTGTTCGCTGATGCTTGTGTGAAGCGTTACATGTTTTTGTAAATTTAACTCTGCCACCAGGTTTTCCAGGTTTGCGCGCTCAGGGCCTGCGCCAACAAGGGTGTAATGCAGATTGTAGCCAAGCTCAATAAGCTTTGGCAGTGCTTGTAAAACGTATTGCTGTCCTTTGTCCGCGTGAAATCTGCCAACGGTTAATAGTTCTACAGGCGCATCAGCTGGTTTTGGTTTTGCGCTAAAGGCAAAATCGCTGGTTACTATTCCCTGCGGAATAATCGTAATTTTTTCTGCCGGTGCCCCCAAGCTCATATACTGCTTTTTGGCGAATTCGGTGTTGACCAAAATAATATCAGCAGTATCGATATATTCGCTGCGCATTATGGCGGGAATGGTTGATACCCCGGGTGGCGGCAGACCATGAAACGTGATGACAAAAGGTTTTTTCTGCGCTCTGATAACCGGTAACAATATGTGTCCGGTGATTTCAAAGTGTGAATGAATAATGTCTATATCGCGTTTTATAAAATGCGGCGCTAGTACCAGTGCACCCATGAGGTTGCTAGCCAGTGATTTGTGTTTTGAAAAATAATGCGGCGCTGTAAATAATCCACGCAGGCTTTTCAGGGTATTAACCGGATTTAAAAAATTATTGGCGATGGCAAATAATTTGTTTTTCCCCTCGAAATTCAAATATTCTGTTGCTTGTGTTAAATGGAATTCATCAACAACGGAAGAATAGTTTGCATCTCCCTGTGACATAGAGAAAATAGTGACTTCGCCGCCATGCTTAACAACCTGGGCAGTGCTGTTTGCCAACCAAGGCTGGATGGTGTTGGGGAACTTGGTGGCTATTATAAGTGCGTGCATTTTTGATTCATTCAGTGTTTAAACGGGTGATTGTTGTTTGGACAAAATATTTCTTAGTAAATAATCTCTCAAGATAGGTTTTGCTCTGGGGCGTTCTGGATGTACGCTGCCGGGGTGGATTAAAAATGATTTAATCCACCATGCCATGGCAGTTAATTTTTGATTCTCGCTCCAGTGCAAATTCGCCATAACCATAGCGTTCCATGCTCGCGATTTTTTACGCAATTTTTTTTCGGGTATTTGTGCGCTCACCCACTCTCGGTCAGCATGCTGTTTTTGTTTGTGCCTGTTGGGGCGAAACTCTGAATGAATGCGCATTGATACTGTATTAAAGTTGCAGCTTTTTATATTCCCTTGCTTCACCAGACGGCGTAGAAAATCCCGATCTTCAGAGTCCGATAAGGATATGACAAATAAACCTGCCGCAATTACGGCTGCGCGTTTTGCAAATATATTGGACGTTGCGCCAGGGAATGCAGTAAAAATGCAAAGGTCTTCATAGGTTGTTGAGCTTCGCGCCGGCGTATCTGCAGCGCAGTTTTTTGAGTGTTTATTAAAGTAGCTGCAGCCACCGCCCACTAATACGCAGTTTTCATCCGCCATTGCGATGGCCACTTTTGCTTCTATGCATTTGTTTTCATAAATATCATCTGAATCAAGAAAGGAAATATAGGTTCCTTTACTCTCGGCTATGCCATGATTCCTTGCTGCTGATGCCCCCGCATTTTCTTGTTTGATATAGCGCAAGCAAGGTGCATTAAGATTTTCTATCAAATGCTGTGTGCCATCGATTGAGCCGTCATCGATAACGATAATTTCAATATTTTTGTACGTTTGCCTGAATACGGATTCTAATGCATCACCAATCATGTGCGCGCGATTGAACGTAGGAATTATTACGCTAACCAGTGGCGTCAACGATGGGTCATTCATTGTGCGCGCCTGTGGTTATCGAACCTTTTTCAATCATGTTGCGAAAGTAACTATTGTTTTCATAAAGGGCTGCGTAGCTGTCATTTGCAATTATTTTTCCATCCGCAATAACGGTAATCTTGTCTGATAATTTTATCGCGGCGGGGCGGTGCGATATAACGATAATCAGCCGGTCTTGTTTCAATTGGTTGAGCAACTGCATTAATTCGTGCTCTGAATCTATATCCAGCGCGCTGGTAGGTTCATCCAATACCAGGATTTTGTTGTCCCGGTAAAGTGCGCGCGCAATGCCGATGCGCTGGCGCTGGCCGCCACTGAGCAGCTTTCCATCTTGCCCCAGATCATTTTCCAAACCTTTGGGAAGCTTTTCTACAAACTCCATGGCATTAGCCTGCTGCAGGGCGGCTTTGACTCGCGCGATATCGACATCTTCACGATTTACACCGAAGGCGACATTGGTAATTACATCGCCATCGAGAATAAAAATATGTTGCGGGACATAGCCAATAGTGCGTTGGTAGGCAATTAAATCTTTGCCAGCAGTTGGATTGTTGTTGGTAAAGAGCTGGCCACTTTCCGGCGGCAAGAGGCCGAGAATAATGTCAGCCAACGTAGACTTTCCTGAACCCGAAGGGCCGGCAATAGTATTGAGCTGGCCTTTGGTAAATTTGACATTGATATCATCCAGTGCGGGTTTGGCCGCTTTTGGGTAATGATAGACGATATTTTTTAATTCAATCTCTGTTACATCGGCGATAGCGGAAACCTCGGTGATTCCTTCATTGGGTGCGTGAAAATCTAGATGCTTACGCAATAAAATGGCGACGCCGCCATTAGCGCTCATGCTGGAAACTGATTTATAAATTTGCTGCATGGTTGGCAGGAGTTTGTAACCTGCAATTGCATAAATGCTCAGCAGGGATACGACGTTGGTGCTCTCATTGCTACCATTGAGAAGCCACACGGCAAACAAAAGTATGGCGCTGAACGAAACAGTTTCAATGGCAAAACGCGGTAAGTCCCCGGAGAGTGCAATGAAGGCGCTTGAGTCCAGCCCTTTTTTATTGGCAGCAAGATAATGTTCGGTATATTTAGCTTCAAGAGCATTTAATTTTATGTCTTTAATTCCGATAAAGGATTCGGACATGATTGATTGAACCATTTTGTTGCGCTTGGTGATGATGTCACCATGCGCACGCAGGGATTTTTTTATAAGCCAGTAAGTGCACAGATAGGCGCCGCCCACCACCAGCGCTGAGCCAACGGCTACTATAGGATCAAGAAATAACAGACCTGCCAATATAATCAGTGCAATAAATAGTTGGCTACACATTAATAGATAGGGCTGTAACACCATATAAATAAAGCGCGGTGCATCGGCAGAAATAGTGGATATTAATTTGTTGTAGTTGGTGGTTTTGTGAAACAGATAATCACGGCGAATCGATTTTTCAAACAATTGGCATTGCAGATTACTGCCCAGATAAATTGAAAACTTGAACTGCAGCCACATGGTTAATGCGCTGACAGCATTGGAAATAAAAATCATCGCAATCGACATAAAGGCAAAAGCGGTAATGAATTCCTGATTGGACTGGAAGCTGCCATACTCATAGAGAGTGGCAAGTGCGCGGTTGGTTTGGATGGAATCCGGATTGGAAATAATGCCGATAAAGGGAGCGATGCTGGCGATGCCAACCACCTGGACAATGGCGGAGAAGATAAAAAAGAATTGCATTAATAGCATCCGCAGCTTTTGCTCTTTGCTAAGTACGGCGTAAATGCTGCGGATAATATTCAGAATATACATGGATCAAAAACCTTTTATCTCAACGTGGCGATAGATAACCAGCGCATCTATGACGATGTTGTCTCTATCATTTCCCTGGCTAGTGGTAAAACGCTGTGTGCAGCGGTTTTACCGGTGCAGAATTCTATCACACACCATGCTAAGAATTTGTTGCTGGCGCTGGTTGGCTAATCCCGATAGTTTTTCAGTAGTGTAAAACTATCCGACATTAGCGCTGAATCAATTTTTGGTAGAGCGCGAGTGTCGCTGCAGCATTGGCATGGCTGGTGTAAGACTTTTTTAGCTGCACAGTGGGTTTGGTTTGCATGATCTGCAATATTTTATTGCTATAACCTGTGGGGCTATGGTCGGTTACCAGTAGTTCCGGGTAATCCGCCAGTATTTCAACCAGACCACCGACACTGTGAGCGATCAAGGGTTTGCCGAGCGCGAGTGTTTCCAGTGCGGTCATTGGTGTTCCCTCGTGGTCGGAGCAGATGACGACCATATCAAGCGCGGCTATGACTTGTGCGGGATCGGTGCGGTGGCCGTGGAAGCTCACCGACTGCGTCAGCTTGAGGTTGCTGCTGAGTGATTTAAGTTCGTTGGCAAGCTTGCCGTCACCAATAACGTGAAAATGCATTGCATCGGATGTTTGACTGAGTAGCTGTTGCGCGGCATTGAGAAAAATATCGACCCGCTTTACCGGCTCCAGACGCCCGACAATCCCGATATGACATGCCTGTGGTTGCGCCGCCTTGATGTCGGCAGCAGGAATCGCTTGTTGTAGTCTGTCTACATCTATCCCGTTTTCAATAATATGGATTTTGCGCCCGGGAAATATTGTGCGCAATTTGGTGGCCAGGTCAGTGGAGACTGAAATAACGGCATCTTGTAAGTAATTACCGCAGAAGTGATCCAGCCATACTTGTATTTTTTTGATGCCTGAGGCGCTGTGTTCGGGCGCGCCATGGGTCGTTCTCACCGCAGCGCTGCGGCGCCAGAAATTCTTGTGCAGGAATCGGCTGGCAAGTGTATTAGCAATAGCGCCGAGGATATTTTCTTTTTGACGATGGGTGTGGATAAGGTCCGGCGCAAAGCGGCGGATGATGGCGCAGAGCTGGATGAAAATTTTCAGGCTGCTCAATTGGCGTTCATCGATGATTTCTACGGTTATTCCGGCTTGTATTAATCTATCAGCGAGCTCGCCGTGATTCATTAGTACCGCCAGTAATTCACAGTTATCGCGCAATGATGTTAGTAGTGTATAAGCTTGTACTTCTGCTCCCGCCCAAAGGTCGCCAGAAATAATGTGCAAAACCTTGGGGGGCGAGGGTAAAATCGGCGTTTGAATTTCAAGGTTTGCGTCAGGGTTCGTCATTGGCAGGTGCATGATGTCGAATATTCACTGGAAAGGTTAAGGACAGGTCAAGGGGTTAGAATGTTAACATTTTTATTTTGGTTATTTGGTGTCGCTGCTGTTTATAGTTATTTTATTTATCCTCTGGTGCTGCGTGTATTCTTGGCAAAGAAGCCTGTAAAAAACAGCGGTGTAGTAGAACAGCAAAGCGTAGCGGTAAACAGTGTTTCATTAATCGTGACCGCCTATAACGAGGAGAACCGGATCCGCGCAAAAATTGACAACAGTTTGCAATTGCTGGCGGGCGATTTTTCGTTTGAAATTATTGTTGCATCTGATTGCTCTGAAGATAAAACCGATGACATTGTGCGTGAATATGCAGAGCGCAATGTGCGTTTGGTGCGCGCGCCTGAACGGCTTGGCAAAGAGCATGCACAGCAGTGCGCCATTAAAGAAGCCGCTGGTGAAATTGTTGTTTTTAGTGATGTTGCCACCGAAATTCCTGCCGATGCCATTCAAAAACTGGTGGCTTATTTTACGGAGCCAGAGGTGGGCGCGGTGTCCAGTGAAGACCGTTTCGTCAGTCAGGATGGTTCGGTTGCGGGTGAAGGCGCCTATGTGAAATATGAAATGTGGTTGCGTCGCCAGGAATCAAAATTGGCGGGGCTAGTCGGGCTGAGCGGTTCTTTTTTTGCGGTGCGCAAGTCTCTCTGCAGCGAATGGGATATACACTCTCCGAGTGATTTCAATACTGCACTCAATACCGCTAAAGCGGGTATGCGCGCGGTAACTGCGCCCGATGTGTTGGGTTTTTATCAGGATTTAAAAGATCCCTCCAAAGAGTATCAACGCAAAATTCGCACGGTAATTCGCGGCATGACCGGGCTTTCACGCCATGCGGAAGTGTTGAATGTCGGCAAGTTTGGTTTTTTTGCTTTCCAGGTTATTTCACATAAATTAATGCGTTGGCTTACGCCCTGGTTTCTGTTGGCCGCATTTTTATTGAATGCATTGATTGCCGATAATAGCCTGTTGTATTTTTTATTATTCACGGGCCAATTGGCATTTTATGGCCTTGCCGTAGTCGCACATTTTTTACCAAATCTGCGCAGTATTTCTATGGTTAAGTTGGTGTATTTTTTTGTGCAGGTGAATATTGCGTTGTTCGATGCGGCGATTAAATTTGTTGCCGGTCAGCGCATGACAACCTGGAAGCCGTCTGCGCGATGATTATTCACGGCGATCTTCCACCCGTTGGGCACACAATCAGTTTGCAAGTGTGTGCGGAAAATCCACTGCGCGATTTTTTTGGAATAAATCAGTATTGGGTTGATTCGGGCACTTCGGCCTTGGCGTTAGCGCTGTTGGATGCGAAGGCGCAATTCCCCCATGTACACCAACCGCGCGCTATTATTCCCGGCTATTGCTGCCCTGATTTGGTTGCTGCCTGTGTATACGCGGGCATTGAGCCGGTTGCGGTTGATATTAGTGTTAATGATCCTGCTTATGATTGTGCGCAACTGCGCGCGCAGTTGGATGATCGTGTGGTGGCGATTATTGCGGTCAATTTTTTGGGTGTTGCTGAGCAGCTGGCCGAGTTGCGTGGGTTGATTGCAAGTTTGGGCTTGCGCACTCGTTTAATTGAAGACAACGCGCAGTGGTTTCCAACACAAAAAAATGAAGCGATTTTTGAATCGGATTATGTGGTGTTTTCATTTGGGCGCGGCAAACCGCTCAGTTTGCTTGGTGGTGGCTTACTGCTGGCAGCGGCACCTTTGTCATCTCATGTACAGCAACAGATTGCGCCATCGCCATCCGTCTCTGCGCTCCTGCCGTTAAAAATACGCGCTTATAATTGGTTATTACAACCACAGTTGTATTTGTTGTTGAACCGCAATCCACTGCTGCATTTAGGTCAGACAAAGTATGTCGCTTTGGAAAAAATTGCGGCGCTGGATCATTTCCGTGTTTCGTTATTGAGTGAAAATTTTCATCGCTACACTAAGCGATCTACCGATATAGTCGATGTTTACACTGCGGCAGTTGCGGTGAATGGGCTGCAGCGGATGGCGTCACTGGAAAGCGCGCGCGCGCGGCGGTTGCTGCGCTATCCCTTGTTGTGTGCGAGTGCAGCAGGCAGGGATAAATTGCTTGCGCGTTTGCAAAAAGAAGGGTTGGGTGCGACGCCGATGTATCCGGCGGCCATTGATGCGATCAGTGGTGTGGAGGGGCGCGTTAGCGTGCCGGCTGCGCTGGATAATGCGCGTCATTTTGCGCAGTGCTTTATCAGCTTGCCGACACACGCAGGAGTAACTGCATATTACCGGGAGAAAATAGTGGCGTTATTGCGCGCCCTCTGAGATAGATTCAACCCTAATCCATTTTCGGGTAGCCGCTCGCGCTAGATACGCTATTGCAGTTGGCTGATCTTATCTAGCGCAGGCTTAATGTTAGTAAGCTCATTGTTGCAGTCGTTGGTGCAGTTCATCTGCACAACCAGTAATCCGAAATAACTATCGCCTGCTGCTTTGGCAAGAATTTGGATAAGTTTGGCGTAAAAATAATTGGCTGTTTGGTAGCGGCCAATAACATATTGCTTGGCAACTAAGATCCGCACTTGGCTCCCTACTCGCCGATAAATCTCTGCCTCAAAAGAGCCCCCTTCCGGGGTCGTCAAGCGCAGGCGTTTTTCATTGTTCCATTGCGAACTGTTAATCATTCTGCCGATGTAGGGCACAATTTCTTCTTTTTTACTGCTAGGTATATGCGTAAATAAATCGATCTGTAATTGATTGCCATCCATGTTTAATTGCAGCTTTTCACTGGCACCGAGGAGGCCGGGATTCAGGCGAGCTCCTATCACATTAGTTGCGGGTATTTGGTATGGGGCCAGTTGCTGCAAGCTAAGGGGCTGTGCCGCTGTCGTTGGATCAGGGCTAAAGTAGAGCAGTAACGGGCCAATAAGCAAGGGCAGTAGCGGCAGCAATGACGGGCGGGGAATCGTAATGGTGGCTATCTGCCGCTTTGTGAGAGGGGCAAAATATACGGTGGGAATCAATATGAGTGCAAACACGAACCAGCCAAATGTTTCATGGTCGTGCATCAAGCTGCTTTGCATCTCGGTGGCATAGCCGATCACTACCAGTAAATATATGCGCAGCCAATTGGCAATCAGGCCCAATAGCACCGCTAAAAAAATGGTCGCAATGGCTTGTGGCGTTCGGTAATTGTTGACTAGTGCGAGTATGTAACCAATTAACAAAGCAACTGTTAGATAGCGCAATCCAGAGCAGCCATCAGCGATAAAAATAGTACCGCTGGGTAGGAATATGTTGCTACCGTCGATCAGCGCGGTCATGCGACTGAGTTTAACGGCCTCACCCACTATGAGGCTGCTGATATCCACCAATAGGCTATTCAATTCTCCCCAAACAGGGACGGTAAAAATCAGCAACCCTAAATAAGGGAGTGTTGCGCGCAAAACTGCAAAGGAAAGGCTGGTGCTAATGAACAGGGTGATTAGGGCAATGATGATAAAGTATGCAGGCAAGCTGATACTCAGGCTCTCAAACAAATACCAGAGCAAAGAACCGCAACCGATGGCGATAAGTTGTAACCAATACCAAGGTGTTTTTGCAGTGCTTGTGGTTGTTTGTTGATAGTTGCGATAGCCAAGGAGGATAAACATAACGCCGATAGTTGGCAGCGCATGTGCTAAATCCTGATCCCATAGTATCCATTTTCCCCATAGCGTAGACAGACTGGGTAAATAGAGTAAGGCAACCGCCAGAATCGCAACAAAAATAGGCGTGGCTATACGTAGCCGGTCGAGTTTATTGCTGTGATCCATATAAGGCGCGCTATATAGTCCGATAAAGTGTGAGGCAGTTCCATCATAGCGCGCTCTAACAAAAAAATCCTAGCTCTGTTTAATCCAAGCGTTACCGGGTGATTTTAACGTAGCTGCTATACAAGCCCAAGGTATCAAACACCGCTATTTCAAACTCCAGATCTTTTACCGGACCAGTAAACACATGCTCTGTCGTGCGATTACCATTCAGGTTGATATAGGTGAAGCGCGCGCCGTTGGGTTTGCGATAGCGAATTTCGTAACCGCCAATTTCATCCAGCTCCAGAAATGAACCGTCCTCCCGTTGGCTTGGGTGCCCCCAGGTAATTGTGATGGTCTCTATTGCAGCGCTGCTAGCAGTTGAGCTTATATTTGAGGACGCGCTGCGTGATGTGGAGCTTGTGCTTGAGGCGATACTGCTCGATTTGGAGTTTGAGGTAGAAGACGGGCTGCTGGATTTAGCGCTTTTGCTTGATGCGACGGTGCTGGATTTAGCGCTAGAGCTTGTTGCGATTGCACTGGATTTTGAGCTTGCACTGAATTTTGAGCTTGCACTGAATCGACTGCTGGCAGCTGCACTGCTATTCGCCAGAGCGAGGGTACGTATATTGAATACTGCCGATTCACCTGAGTTATTGCCTGATGCATCAAATGCAGTAATGGTGTAGCTGTAATCGGTAGCGGGTAGCAAGCCTTGATCGGCAAACATCTGCGCTGGAAAATCAACAATGGCGAGCAGTTTGCCATTGCGCGCAATTGTGTAGTGGCTGATCTCTACATTGTCGGTGGAGTCATCCCATATCAGGGTAATACTTCGCTCTGACAGGCGATAGAGCTGTAATTCTGTTGTACTTGGCGGTGTAGTATCAAGAGATGAGTCGTGTTGCGATGAGGCTGCCGCATTGCTGGAGCGTGATATGCGTGAATAGACCGAGCTGACAGATTGGCTGGTGCTTGAAGCGGAGGTTGGTAGGCTAATGGAAGATTCTGCCTGCGCTGAACTCTGTTCGCTGATACTGCTGGCGGCACTGGCGCTAAAGGTTGGCTTGTTNNAGTGGTGCTTCCACCATCGCCCGATGAGGCGCCACCACAGGCGGTAAGGGCGGTAGCAACCCACACAAATAATACGGGATACATCAATTTTTTTGCGCACTTGTACATCTATTGACACCTACGATGTTTGAATTAGCCCTTCAATGATTCAAATTTCCAACAAACCAGTTTTAGCACTTATGCTTTGGCCTGTTGCGAGTTCCATCTTTTTTTGTGGGTTTCGCGACTAAGTATCCAATTT
>DQHS01000173.1 GCA_003524365.1 Cellvibrio sp.
GATTCAAGTTTTTATGGTGGCAGTAATTGGGGCAATTCCAATCCCATTTATTCACAACCGGTACCATGGATGAACCATCAGCAGTCACTGGAAGTAAATCTTCCGCCTTTAGGTGCACTTATCTTAAAACTTGCTTAATTGTTACGAAGAAGGATCACTCATGCAGAAAATTTTATTTGCAACCAGTGAAGTTTATCCGCTGATCAAAACTGGCGGGCTTGCTGATGTAGCAGCAAGCTTGCCACCNNTAAAACTGGGGCAGGATGTAAAAATTCTACTACCCGCCTATTCCAGCGTATTGGAAAAAGCCAAAACTACTGGAGTTAAAGAAGTTGCGAAAATTGAAGTAGACGGCAACTCCATTTCACTAAAACAAACCCGCTTACCCGGAACAAAAGTGATTGTTTGGCTAGTCGATATCCCCGAGTTTTTCGAACGCGAGGGAGACCCCTACTGCGGCCCCGACGGTAATGACTGGATCGATAACCACAAACGATTTTATGTGTTTGCGAAGGTTGCGGAATTAATTGCGTTGAATCAGGTAAATCTGGATTGGCAACCAACAATTGTGCATTGTAATGATTGGCAAACGGGGTTAATCCCCGCCTTGCTTTCGTTGCATCCCAATCGCCCGGCAACTGTATTTACTATTCATAACCTCGCCTATCGTGGTTTATTTTCCCATCAAGCATTTGCCGAATTAAATTTACCGACTGTATTTTGGCATCACGAACGTTTGGAGTTTTACGGGCAGATGTCTTTTATGAAAGGCGGTTTGGCTTTTGCGGATTTCATCACCACCGTGAGCCCCAGCTACGCGCAGGAGATTCAGCGGCCTGAGTTTGGCTGTGGTTTGGACGGATTAATGCGTTACCGAAAAGATTCGCTAACGGGGATTTTAAATGGTATTGACACCGACGAGTGGAATCCAGGAACTGATCCCCATTTAACGTGCAATTACAATCGCCGCACACTGGGCAGTAAAATCAAGAACAAATTGGCATTGCAAGAGGAGCTTGGTCTTACAGTTGATGCCGAAATCCCGCTGTTCGGATTTGTCGGTCGATTGGTTGATCAAAAAGGCGTTGATTTAATTTTGGAACAAATGAATCAGTTTTTAAATCTAAAGTGCCAATTGGTAGTCTTGGGGAGCGGGTTTCCGCACTATGAAAAAGCGCTAAAAAGCATTGCGGAGCAACACCCGACCAAGGTAGCGGTCACACTCGGATATAACGAATCTTTTGCACACCGCATTGAGGCCAGCAGCGATATCTTTCTGATGCCCTCTATTTTTGAACCCTGCGGTTTAAATCAACTGTATAGTTTGCGTTACGGCACTCTGCCTGTTGTCCATGCTGTGGGGGGGTTGCGCGATACCGTGTGTGAGCAGACATTGGAAAGCGAAGCAGCAGAAGCTAATGGATTTGTATTTGGCGGAGCCACGGCGGAAGAATTGTTTGCCGCCGTTCAGCGCGCAATTTCTCTATTTCAGAAAAAAGATCAATGGAAAAAATTACAGATGAATGCAATGAGTAAAGATTTTTCCTGGGATGCGAGCGCTAAAGAATATTTGGCGATTTATAACCAAATCACCCCGCAATAACGACATTTGGTGCAAAAAAATGGGCATTTCTGCCCATTTTTTTCGCGCTAATTTACAAGGTTGGAATTGCGGCCAAGAGCTGCCGCGTATATTCCTGTTGCGGAGCGGAAAACAATTGCTCAGTCTCCCCTTCCTCCACCAACTTGCCATTTTGCATTACGACTACGCGATCACACAAATAGCGCACTACCGACATATCGTGTGAAATAAACAACATCGTCAAATGGTGTTTTTGCGTCAACTCCAATAGCAGCGCCAATATTTGCGCGCGTATAGTGACGTCCAATGCCGATACAGGTTCGTCTGCCACTATCAACTTCGGTTTTAATGCAATCGCGCGTGCAATCGCAATACGCTGACGTTGGCCACCTGAAAATTCATGGGGATATTTGCGGATAAAACGCCTATCCAAACCCACGTCATCCATTAGCTCGTTAACCTGATCCAACACAGTCGATTTGGTAGCAAGCCCGTGCACCAAAAGTGGTTCGGCCAGCGTATCAAATACTGTCATGCGTGGATTTAAGGACGCATAGGGATCCTGGAAAATCATCTGAATATCGCGGCGCATGTCTGTAAGGTTGATAGGTGATAAATCCAAAAGGTTTTTTCCGTTAAAAATCAGCTGACCCGATTGCGCATCCACCAAGCGAATAATGCTTCTACCCAGTGTAGATTTTCCGGAGCCTGACTCACCTACCAACCCAAGAATTTCACCGCGTCGAATATGAATGCTGACATCATCTACGCCGCGCGCAAATTGTTTTATGCGATTGAAGATGGAACCGGTGTGTGATGCGTAGCCCACCTGAAGATGCTGCACATCAAGTAGAGGTGGTTCATCAACTCTGGCTGCGCTTGCAACAGGTTTGGCTGTGGTTAACACAGCACTTAATAATTTCTTTGTGTATTCCTGTGTCGGATTTTTAAATATTGCTTCGGTTGTGCCCTGCTCTACCAGCTTTCCCTTTTCCATTACCAGAACATCGTCGGCCATTTGTACCGCGACGCCGAGGTCGTGCGTGATAAAAACCACAGCCAGATTCCGGCTTTTTTGAAGGCTTTTAATTAGCGCAAGAATTTGCGCCTGAACCGTTACATCAAGCGCGGTAGTTGGCTCATCTGCAATAAGTATTTCGGGCTCAGCCAAGAGCGCCATGGCGATCATAACGCGTTGGCGCATACCGCCAGAAAATTGGTGCGGATATTCATCAATGCGCTTTGCCGCATCCTGAATGCCGACCTCAATAAGTGAGGCGATTGATCTCTCCATCGCTTCTGCTTTGCTCATTTTTTTGTGTTGCAGTAACACTTCAGTCAATTGATCCGCAATACGCATGTAGGGATTCAAACAGGTCATAGGGTCTTGAAAAATCATTGCAATCTTGTGCCCGCGCACATGGCGCAGCTCGGCTTCAGACATTTGCAATAAATCGCTGCCGCGAAACAACGCGCGGCCCGACTCAATTTTTCCCGGTGGTGAGGGAATTAACCCCATAAGCGCATAACAGGCGACAGATTTACCCGAACCCGATTCGCCCACAATACCCAACACTTTGCCAGCTGCAAGTGAAAAGTTTAGGTTCTCGACCGCAACTGTTTGGCCGTTACGGGTATTAAATAGCACACGCAAATTTTCGACGCTGAGTAGTTTTTCGCTGGTCATGATTAATCCCTGGATGCTCGTGGATCAAGCGCATCGCGTAAGCCATCGCCGAGAAAGTTGAGTGAAAACAAGGTAATTGTCAATGCCAGCCCGGGGAAAATAAGCAGCCATGGATATTCTTCCATGGTCTCTACTCCACCAGAAATTAACGAACCCCACGAACTCGCTGGCGGTTGAATTCCCAAGCCTAAAAAGCTTAAAAACGATTCCAACAAAATGACACTGGGTATGGTCAGTGTGGTGTAGACGATTACTGGGCCTAGCACGTTAGGAATTAAATGCCGCGTAATAATTCGCCAGGGTGATAAGCCCATGGATACCGCTGCTTCCACAAATTCTTGTCGCTTGATAGTTAACACTTGCCCGCGAACAATTCGCGCCATGGTTAACCACTCAACTGCGCCAATCGCCAAGAACAGCAACAACATACTGCTGCCAAAAATAACAGTAAGCAAAATAATAAAAATGGTGAAAGGCAAGGCATAGAGTGCATCGACAATACGCATCATCACCGCATCGACACGACCGCCCAAAAAGCCCGCCACTGCGCCCCAAAGTACGCCTATGGTCAAAGCTACTGCTGTTGCGATAAATCCAACCATCAACGAAATACGACTGCCGTACATAATGCGCGTTAACTGATCCCGGCCAAGCGTATCTGTGCCCAACCAATGTTCAGAGGAAGGCGCAGATGCGCCCAGATCCAAATTCTGTTCTTCATAGGAATAAGGTGCAAGCCAGGGCGTTAACAGTGCTATCGTGATCATAAACAGCAGCACAAACAAACTTGCCATTGCCATTTTATTATTGCGTAACCGCGCGACCGCATCTTTCGCCAGCGAGGTGCCTTGTTCAAACTCGTTTAGAGATAAATCAGTAGTTGTTTGAGACATGATTAGTTCCCTCCCCCAATCTCTTGACGAATTTTCGGGTTAAGCCACACCAATAGAATGTCTGCAATCAGGTTAAAAAGAATAATGAGAAATGCGAAGAAGATCGTCAGCCCCATAATCATGGTGTAGTCACGATTAAACGCAGCCATTACATAAAAGCGACCCAGCCCGGGAATTTGAAAAATAGATTCAACGACGAAAGACCCAGCCAGAAGACCTGCGATAGCGGGACCAAGGAATGAAATCACGGGGCTCATACCGCCACGCAACGCGTGCACCACCACAATACGCATCGTTGACAAACCTTTTGCACGGGCTGTGCGGATGTAATCTTGCGAAAAAACCTCGAGCATACCGCCCCTGCAGATGCGCGCGATGTAAGCCGCATACACTGAGCCAAGGGTTATAGAAGGAAGAATTTTATCGCCGGATATTTGCCCCCAGCCCGCCACCGGTAGCCAACCAAGCCAGATCCCGAATATCAACAATAGAATCGGGCCGAGCACAAAGGTCGGCATACAAATACCAATCATCGCGGTAGACATTGGGATGTAGTCGAGCAATGTATTCCGTTTTAGTGCTGCCAGTATTCCAATAGGTAAACCGACAATCAAAGCAAATAAAATAGCGTACAAAGAGAGTTCCAGTGTGGCAGGTAATCCAGCAGCAATTAATTCAGTTACTGAATGACTCGCGTATTTAAACGATGGACCAAAATCGCCTTGCACCACATTGCCCATATAGTCGACATATTGTTTCCACAACGGGTCGTCCAAATGGTAACGCTTGTTTAGCTGTGTCATTACCTCCGGTGGTATTGAGCGATCTTTATCAAATGGGCCACCGGGAGCTGCACGTACCATAAAAAATGTGACTGTAGCAACCAGAAATAGAACGGGGATCGCTTGTAATAAACGTTTAATAATAAACACTAACATAGACTACTCAGCAGACTTGTTGTCGGGTTCAAGATACAAATGTTTGTAAGAGTAATAATCCAATATATTTTGATGATAACCTTTGAGTTGCGTTGAGATAAGATTATTGGTTGTGTAGTTGTACAACGGAATCAATGGAGCCTCATCTAACAAAATGGCTTCGGCTTGCTTGAGAATTTCAAATCGTTCTTCTTTGTTGATAATCGTGGCAGCCATCTTGAGCAAGTCATCATATTGGTTATTTTTCCAGCCGGTTCTGTTATCGCCACTGTCGCTCGTAAAAACGCCCAAAAATGTATTGGGGTCTATGTAGTCCCCCACCCACCCCATACGGGCAATGTCGTGATTCAAATTTTTTACTTCATGTAAAAATACTTTCCATTCCTGGTTTTTTAGTTTGACAGTAATGTTCAAATGTTTTTTCCACATCTGTTGTATCGCTTCAGCAACTTTACGGTGATCTTCATTATTGTTGTACATCATCTCAACGATTGGAAAATTCTTCCCGTCGGGATAGCCTGCATCCGCAAGCAACTGACGAGCTTTTTCCGCATCAAACACAATTTGGCTTCTCGATGTGTAACCTAGAGTGTTGGGAGGCGTTAACGCGCCAGTAGCACTTTGTACACCATTGGTAACACTTTCCACCAATGTCCTTCTGTCGACTGCGTAAGCTAAGGCTTTGCGGATACGAACATCATCAAACGGCGGCTTGGTGGTATTGAACACATAAAAATAAGTGGAAAAGTACGGATAGTGATTATATTCGGGATCTTTTCTATCGCGGTATGCAGGCATTTTTGCATAAGGCATCCACTCGGTGCGGTGCAAGTGACGCGCCTTAAACATGCGTTCTTCAACCAGTAATTGTTCTATTGGCATAAAGTGAATTTCGTTGAGGCGAACAGTATCGCTATCCCAATAATAAGGATTTTTTTCAACGACCAGGGATCGCCCCGGAACCCAATCTTTTAACGTAAATGCACCGTTACCTACAAAGTTGCCTACTTTGGCCCAGGGATTTGCGGGATCATCCAAGTCGCCGAATTTTTGAATGTGAGCGGTGTGCACTGGGAATAAAGCAACGTAATCCAAGAGCTGTAAAAAATAAGGGGTGGGATTTTCCAACTCTACTTTTAAATGATAGTCATCTAATGCCTTAAAACCGATTAGTGACGGATCAGTTATTTCATTGAGATAATATTTTTCGGCATTTTTAAACAAAAAAAGTGTGGTGACCGTTTCATTACCAAGCCCTGGCATTAGTCCGCGCAACCAGCTATTCACAAAGTCATGAGCCGTTACCGGGTCACCGTTAGACCATCGAGCATTTTCCCTGATGTGAAATATGTAGGACATGTTATCGTCGGAAGTTTCCCAGCGATCTGCAACTGCTGGAACAATCTCAAGGGTTTTTGGATCTTTGGCTACCAACCCCTCAAATAGAGCCGTGATAATCCGCATTTCCGGCATGCCATTTGTCCCGTGAGGATCTACTCCTGTTACATCTGTGGCATTGCCGTAATAGAGAATTTGTTGCTCCGTACCTAAATCGACCAATGTTTTACGGTCGCAGCCGCTAACGCAGAGTAAGAGCACCAGTAAAGTCAGCGCGTTTTTTGTAACAGCTCGGATCATCTTAACCTCTTTTTCTTTTGTTCTTGGGTAGCATCGTCCACCGCCTTTTGCACCAGATAACTGGTAAGACTCGTTTAAGGGCAATCGGTGACAAACCGCAACCAGCGTTCCGCATGGTAGTACACTTTAATTTTCAAACATAGCGCTCTAAAAAAGCCCTATTTTATAAATACTTAAGGTTTTTTCCCAGCATGGCTCCCTTAACCCCAATAGCCGTGGCTAATACTTGCTTCACATCCCAAGATGTTTCCCTACAAAGTCATAGATTACTGCTAAGCTTCAGTTAAATGCCCCCTCGGACCGACCATAACAAGATCTGAACTATGCGAGATTATTTGCTCACCGAAGATCAGCGCGACTGCCTTCAGGAAATCACCAATGTTGCCATGGGACAGGCTGGCTCCCATCTGGCTCGCCTGTTAGATGTTTTTGTAGTGCTATCCATCCCCCACGTGAGTGTGCTCAACCCTACCGATATTGCCATGGCTCTGCAGTCCCTCAATCGCGAAAGCCGCAATGACATTGTGCATGGCGTATGCCAAGGTTTTATCGGTGGCGGAATTGCGGGCGAGGCTATGCTGATTTTTCATGAAACGGACTTTGATGATCTTGCCAAGCTACTCAAATATGAGCGAGTAAGCGATGAGCAGGCGCAATATGAATTACTTATGGATACAGCCAATGTGTTGAATGGTGCATGCTTGAGAGGTTTGGCTGAACAATTGGATACCCATTTCAGCTTTGGTCCACCTATGCTCTTAGGTCAGCATTGCAATATCACCGATCTACTGCAAAACAATAATATGAAGTGGAAACAAGCGTTAGTAGTTGAGATCAACTACTCTATTGAGAATCATAAAATTAATTGTGATTTATTATTAGTCGTAGCAGAACACTCCATTTTCGGTCTGACTGAAAAACTTAACTACCTACTCGATTAGGTTGAACCAAAGCGATGGCAATTAGCGAAGATCTCAGTAATATGTTCAAGGATGTCCATTGGCAAATGGACATCCTGCAGAATATTGATGTTGGCCTTGTAGTGATGAGCCCAGACTACACGATTGAAGTCTGGAATAGTTTCATGCAAAATCACAGCGGCAAAGCGCCTGAAGATGTCCTCAACAAAAGTATATTTACCGTTTTCCCAGAGCTGTCGGAGCAGTGGTTTAGACACAAATCCCAATCTGTTTTTATTCTTCAAAATACGGCATTTACAACATGGGAGCAGCGTCCTTTCCTGTTTCGCTTCCCTCACTATCGCCCGATTACGGGCACTGCCGAATATATGTACCAAAACAGTACGATTATCCCCTTGGTTGACACCAAAGGTGAGGTAGGCCATATCTGCCTGGTTATTTATGATGTGACTGACTCGGCGGTTAATAAAATTGCTCAGCAACAAGCCAATAAACAACTTCAGAACCTCAGCCGTACCGATCACCTTACCGGATTATTTAATCGTGGCTATTGGGAGCTTCGCCTGATTCAGGAGTTCAAACGTTACGATCGCTACGAGCAACCATCCAGTCTGATTATGCTCGACATAGATCACTTCAAAAAAATTAATGATAAATATGGCCACACTATAGGTGATGAAGCAATCAGAGGAGTGAGTCGTACTATTAAAGAGCAAGTGCGTGACTTGGACATTGCAGGCCGCTATGGAGGTGAGGAATTTGGAATTGTCCTTACCAATACCAATGGTGATGGCGCTTGTGTTTTTGCTGAGCGCTTGCGCGCAAGCATCGAGCAATTGACAATTTACACCGAGGGCCACGAAATAAAATTCACTGTTAGTTTGGGCGTAGCAGAATTAACAGATAAAATTCACGATCATCGAAACTGGATTGAAAAAGCGGATCAAGCACTTTACAAATCCAAGGAAGGCGGTAGAAATCGCAGCACAATGCTTTCTTAAACTCAGCTAAAATTGATGAAATAAAAAAGGCTCCCGAAGGAGCCTTTTTTATGTCCGTTCTGTTTATTGAACAATATCAGCAGCGTCTTTTAAGAACTTTTGAAAGCTGGAGAAATCATTCTTCCCGTAAATATTGCCCAATTGGGCAGCGATAGCAGTCTTTTGCTCTGGAGTCACGCTCTCTCCACCACCAGGTGTAACTGCCTCTACAGCAATGACTGCCAAATCACCTGCTGCTGTCATCACTCTGTCAAATGTAGGCGATGCTGAAGGTTTATTCATTGTAAACGCATGGCGTAATACATCTGAATCAATATCTACGCTGTTACGTGTAGCCGCTTTAGCTTGTTTGAATTCGATTCCCGCCGCTTCGCTCAATTCAGAAAAGTTACCACCGGATTTTAAATCGGCAATCAATTTTGCGGCTTGCTCTTCAAGTAATAACTTGGCTTTCTGGTCTTTCAAGGTGTTCGTAATTTGCTCTTGGACGTCAGCAAGTGGTTTAATCTGGCTAGGTTTGTGATCAGTTTTTTTCAACACAACAACATTGCTTGAGTCAATTTCAATCACATCACTACTGTTACCTTCCTGCAATACTTCTGCAGAAAAAGCTGCTGCAACCACTTTAGCGTTGGCCATCAGGCCTGAGCCTTTGCTGCGTTCAAAAAGACCTGAGTTTTCAGCTTTGAGATCCAGTGTCTGAGCTACTTCTTGCAAACTTTCCGCATTGTAAGATTCTTCACGCAGTTTCTCTAATTGAGCCACGAACAAGTTCTCCGCCTCAGCGCGTTTCAACTGATCTTCTATACTGGCCTTTTGCTCTTCAAACGAGGGTGGCTCAGAGCCTTTTTCAGCTAAAAGTTTAATAAAGTGTGTGCCAGCCTCCGTTTTCACGGCAGTAGAAACTTCCCCTACTTTCAGTGCAGCGAGTGCCAATTCGAACTCAGCAGGAAAGGCATCGCCTTTACTGAACCCAAGATCGCCACCCTGCTCTCTACTGCCTAAATCATCAGAAAACTCGTTGGCTAATGCAGAAAAATCTTCACCAGCAGCAATCTTATCAGCAACCGTTTTAATTTTATCTTGATTATCACCCTCTATAAGAATGTGCGCGGCTTGACGCTCTGGTGCAGCTACAAAAGAAGATTGATTTTGTTCGAATTGTTTGTGCAGCTGATCTTCAGTGACAGTAATGTTTTTCATAAGCTCAGCAACACTGAGACTGATGTAATCTACCGCAACCTGCTCTTCGCTGGTGAACATTTGCTGATTAGCATCGTAATAGGTTTGAATCTCTGCTGCATCAATCTGAATCGATTCACGCACTTTCGCTGCAGGCAGGATTGCGTATGTGAGATCACGCGACTGAAAGCTTAAGGCAACTACATCATCTAATTGCGACGGGGTTGCAAAGGCAGTTGCGCTCACACCTGCTTGCAACTGATTCACAATAATTTCGTCGGCTAAAATTTTTGTGTATGTACTGTGGGTGTAACCCATGGTGCGCAATACTTGTTGATATCGATTATTATCAAAAACTCCAGCTTCATTTTTAAACTGGGGGGCGCTGGCAATCTGTTCACTGAGATATGTATTGCCAACAGCCATTCCTGCTTCACCAGCTGCCTGCGCAAGCACCATTCGTTGTACAAGGTTGTCTACTACAGGTTTGCGCAGATATTCATCAGTAAGAAATTCTGGAGGTATCTGGTCGCCATAAGTATTTAGCATCTGTTGTTTCTGCATGCTAATAGCTCGGGCCACATCCATCTCGGTGACCTGCTCACCATTTACCTTGGCAGCCTGATTGGCTGATGTATCCCAATTAAATAATGCTTCCACACCCGTGAGGGCAAAAATGATCACCAAAAACCCAATCAATATGAAAGAGATAACACCTCTGGAATTGTCTCTGAGGTTTTGTAACATTTTGAACTCCTAGCAGGATGAAGATGCCTTGCGCAGATAAACCGGCACGAACAGACAACTAAATACTTAATTATTCGATGTTTGAGTAAGGCATTTGGCCTTGTTTGTAAAAATACAGTACTACTAAAAAAAAAGCGCACCTAGATGCGCCTTTCGTGCTTTAAAATTTCAGATGTAAATCTGAAAAAAGCAATTATTAGTTAACGGCATCTTTCAATGCTTTGCCCGGCTTGAACCCCGGAACTTTGGCTGCAGCAATTTTAATTTCTGCGCCTGTCTGAGGGTTGCGACCAGTACGTGCAGCCCTTTCTTTCACTGCGAAGGTACCAAAACCCACCAGAACCACAGAGTCACCATTTTTAAGGGCACCAGTGATACTTTCAACTACTGCATCCAAGGCACGGCCAGCAGCAGCTTTAGGAATATCCGCAGATGCGGCAATGGCTTCAATCAGTTCAGTTTTGTTCACACTTAACCCCTTTTGATTATTTGTTTCTAAAAACACAGTAAACACGCAGTGCAAATTAATGTCGCTATTAACTCACGATACCCGTGCAGCAAATGAATTGCGATTTATACCAACAGAGCCTCAGGGGGTCAAGGAAAGCTTACAGCTTTACACAAAACCCCTCCGATTTTGATCACAAAACAAACAGTAATCGTCAGACCTTGAATCAGATCACATCCGCCTCTGAACCTAGTGGGTACTTAGTCGATTATCACTCTCTGTTGTTTTTTGAGCTGCTTTCTCCAGCGCCCTGTACTCTTCATCGCTCAGAGGTTTAGGGCTGGACTGCAAAGCAATGGCTAGCACCTCATCAATCCACTTCACTGGTTTGATGTTGAGGTCGGCTTTAATATTGTCCGGAATTTCTTTTAAATCACGCTCATTTTCGGCAGGAATAATGACTGTTTTAATTCCCCCGCGATGAGCAGCCAGTAGCTTTTCTTTAAGCCCCCCAATACGCAAAACCTCTCCACGTAAAGTAATTTCCCCGGTCATAGCAACATCCGCCCGCACCGGTATACTCGTTTGCACCGATACCAATGCTGTACACATAGCCACACCAGCACTTGGACCATCTTTTGGAGTTGCGCCTTCGGGGACATGGATATGAATATCTACCTTCTCATGATGATCAGGAGCTATACCCAGCGCCTGACTTCGCGAGCGAACAACTGTCAATGCAGCCTGAATAGACTCCTGCATCACGTCACCCAGTGAGCCGGTCTTTATAATGCGCCCCTTGCCAACAACAGCAGTAGCCTCAATTGTCAGCAGCTCTCCACCCACTTGAGTCCAAGCGAGCCCAGTGACCTGCCCAATTTGATCTTTACTTTCCGCCTTGCCGAAATCGAATTTGCGAACCCCTAATAGATTTTCTAATGATTCTGAATCAATTAAATCGGCACTGGTTTGGTTGCCTTTGACATGACGCGTTACCACTTTGCGGCAAATTTTTGCAACTTCTCGCTCCAATCCTCTTACGCCTGCTTCGCGGGTGTAGTAACGAATGATATCGCGAATGGCATCAGCGCCTATGTTGATTTCTGAGTCTTTAAGCCCATTTGCCTTCATCTGTTTTGGAATTAGATAACGCAATGCAATATTTAATTTTTCATCCTCGGTGTAACCGGGAATGCGAATAACCTCCATACGATCCAATAATGGGCCGGGAATATTCATAGAGTTGGATGTGCAAACAAACATTACATCAGACAAATCATAGTCAACCTCAAGATAATGATCGCTGAAATGACTATTTTGTTCTGGGTCCAAAACTTCTAGCAATGCAGACGCTGGATCACCACGATTATCCATTCCCATTTTGTCAATTTCATCCAACAAAAATAGCGGGTTTCTCACGCCCACCTTGGCCATTTTTTGAATTAGTTTCCCAGGCAGCGAACCAATGTAGGTTCGTCTGTGTCCGCGAATTTCAGCTTCATCGCGTACTCCCCCCAAAGCCATGCGCACAAATTCGCGATTGGTTGCCCGCGCAATAGATTCGCCGAGCGACGTTTTGCCCACGCCAGGGGGCCCTACCAAGCACAGGATCGGGCCTTTTACTTTTTTAACGCGCTGCTGTACCGCAAGATATTCAAGAATGCGCTCTTTCACTTCTTCAAGGCCAAAGTGATCTTTATTGAGCACGTCTTCGGCGCGGGTGAGATCATGGCGAACTTTGCTTCTTTTGCTCCAAGGTACCTTAATCATCCAATCAATATAAGCGCGAAGTACGGAGGCTTCCGCCGACATGGGGGACATCATTTTCAGTTTGTTTAATTCTGTACGCGCCTTCTCTGCAGCTTCTTTGGGCATTGCAGCGGCGATGATTTTCTTTTCAAGTTCATCGGCTTCGCTAACTTCTTCACCTAATTCACCCAGCTCCTTTTGGATGGCTTTTATTTGCTCGTTCAGATAGTACTCGCGCTGGCTTTTCTCCATTTGCTTTTTAACACGGCCGCGAATTTTCTTTTCGACATGAAATAAATCTACTTCCGCATCCATTAAATCCAGAAGATGCTCTATTCGTTCATGTATGTCGGCCATCTCCAAAATAGATTGTTTTTTTGGAAGGTCGAGCGACATGTGTGCAACTATGGTATCGGCCAAGCGGCCTGGCTCATCAATACCCGACAAAGAGGTAATGACCTCTACTGGCACTTTTTTACTGAGATTAACGTACTGTTCGAATTGACCAATAGCAGAAGCAACCAGCGCGCGGGCTTCTGCGCCTTCTATCGGCGCGCTGAAAATAACATCTATGGTCGCCTTGAAGAAGCCGTCAGCTTCTTCGATTGACTCGATGCTGGCTCGTTCACGCCCCTCAATAAGCACCTTGACAGTACCATCGGGTAGTTTCAGTAACTGAAGTATCGAGGCAATAGTTCCGATGCTATACAAATCTTCGGCTTGTGGGTCATCCTGCTGTGGATTTTTCTGCGCCACGAGCAAGACTTGCTTATCGCTAGCCATTGCCCGCTCAAGCGCCTCAATAGATTTGCCACGACCAACAAATAACGGAGTGACCATATGCGGATAAACGACCACATCGCGCAACGGTAGCAAGGGAATTTCAGTAATATGGGATTCGTGCAGAGTTTCAGTGACCATTGGTTCCTCTCTATTTCAAGAAGGCAACAATTACCTTGCCATAAAAACAAGATTGGGGCCTAAAACAGGGAATTACAAGTTATTGAAACATAAAAAGCAAAAAGAGCGCTCTTGTGCGCTCTTTTTGTTCGTACCGGTTAAAAGCTAATCGTCCAACGGTTAATCTTCTGCTGCTGCCTTTGCAGGCTTGTCGGTATTTTCATAAACCAATAACGGCTCAGACTCGCCTTTTATAACAGATTCATCCACCACAACTTTGACCACATTTTCCTCAGATGGGATTTTGTACATTGTATCGAGCAGCACAGACTCCATAATTGATCGCAATCCACGCGCACCGGTTTTTCGCTCAAGAGCCCGCTCAGCAACAGCATCTAATGCATCAGTACGGAAATCGATTTGCACGCCTTCCATCTCAAACAATCTTGCGTATTGCTTGGTCAAAGCATTGCGCGGTTCGGTCAATATTTGAATTAATGCAGCTTTGTCGAGCTCATCCAAAGTTGCAATTACGGGCAAGCGTCCAACAAATTCTGGAATAAGCCCATAGCGGACCAGATCTTCGGGCTCTAAATCCTGCAGTGTTTGGCCAAAGTTGCGCTTTTCATCTTTGCTCTTCACTTCCGCACCAAATCCAATTCCGCCTTTCTCGGAGCGATCTCGAATGACCTTATCCAAACCGGCGAAAGCACCACCACAAATAAACAAAATGTTCGATGTGTCAACTTGCAAAAACTCTTGCTGTGGATGCTTGCGGCCACCCTGGGGAGGCACAGATGCGACCGTACCTTCAATAAGTTTCAACAGTGCTTGCTGTACACCCTCACCTGAAACGTCACGTGTGATTGACGGGTTGTCCGACTTACGGGAAATTTTGTCAATTTCATCGATGTAAACAATACCCTGCTGTGCTTTTTCTACATCATAATCACATTTTTGCAGCAGCTTCTGGATGATATTTTCAACATCTTCACCAACATAACCTGCTTCAGTTAGCGTGGTTGCATCGGCAATTGTAAAGGGAACGTCGAGCAGCCGAGCCAAAGTTTCAGCCAGCAAGGTTTTGCCGCTACCCGTTGGCCCTACTAACAAAATATTGCTCTTACCAAGCTCGATAGGTTCCTTATCTTTACCGCCCTTCTCACCAAAGCGAAGACGTTTGTAATGGTTGTATACCGCCACAGCCAATACTTTTTTCGCGCGCTTCTGGCCGATAACGTATTGGTCAAGAATGGCAGAAATCTCATGCGGCTTAGGAAGCTTTTCGGAGCTACCTTCGGTGGCACTCTCCTGAATTTCTTCACGGATAATATCATTGCAAAGGTCAACACATTCATCACAAATAAAGACTGATGGGCCTGCAATCAGCTTGCGGACCTCATGCTGGCTTTTGCCGCAGAAAGAGCAATATAGCAGCTTTCCGTTTTTATCACCTGCGTCACTGGTGTGATCGGTCATTGAACCCACTCCATCTAAATTTCTAAAACAATTGTCAGGTTAACGAATCAAATTTCAAGCAGGCAGAGATTATTTGTAGCATCCATTCGAATTGCGATGGCTGATCCCAGCTTGGTTTTATTCTGACAAAAAAATATTATTTGGCTGGCTTTGCGCGCTTATCGATTACAGTATCGATCAACCCGTAGTCTTTCGCCTGCTGTGCCGACATAAAATTATCGCGCTCGGTATCGATCTCAATTTTCTCAATCGACTGACCCGAATGGAAAGCCATTAACTCGTTCAAGCGAGAGCGAATTTTTAATATCTCTTGCGCTTGAATATGGATGTCAGACGCCTGTCCTTGCGCACCGCCACTTGGCTGGTGAATCATGACACGGGAGTTTGGGAGGCAAAACCGCTTACCTTTAGTGCCCGCGTTCAACAGAAACGCACCCATGCTGCAGGCCTGCCCTATACACATTGTACTTACATCGGGTTTTATGAACTGCATGGTGTCGTAAATTGACATGCCCGCAGTAACTGAGCCGCCCGGAGAATTAATGTAAAGATGGATATCTTTATCTGGATTCTCAGCTTCGAGAAACAGGAGCTGAGCCACTACCAAATTAGCCATGTAGTCCTCAACAGGGCCAACCAGGAATATCACACGCTCTTTAAGCAAGCGAGAATATATATCAAATGATCGTTCGCCTCTTGCCGTTTGCTCAATAACAATCGGAACAAGGCCGCTATTAATAAGAGATAACTGGGAGTTTATGTGTTCGTATGACATCGTGCGTTTTTGTCCTTAAGCGAGCGAATAGCGTCGCCAATATTGAAAACTATGGATTTTTGACATTGAGAGCTTAACCCGTGATGGGATTATATGCCAGTCAAAATAGGGTATTTGGGAGGTATTCGAAGAAGGGAAAGCCGCAAAACAGACGTTTTGCGGCTTTTTTAAACGATTAGCGCTGTGCGTTAGCCTTGATGATTTCATCGTAGCTGGTCTGCACTTCAGAAACCTTGGCTTGCGACAAAATGTGATCAACTACTTGATCTTCAAGCACTGCCGACTCAACTCCAGCCATCAGCTCTTGATTTCCGGTGTAGTATTCAACAACCTCTTTGGGTTCTTGATAGGTAGACGCAATCTCTTCGATCATGATTTTTACGCGCTTTGCATCAGGCTTGAGCTTGGTAGATTTCACAATCTCCCCAACAATCAGACCCAAGGTTACGCGACGAGAAGCCTCATCCTGAAACATGGTATCGGGCAACAAGGTCTTAACATCAAAGTTTTGCTGTTGGCCACCAAAACGTTGCAGCATTTGATTACGCAAGACTTGGATCTCATTGGCAACTAATGCTTTAGGTACTTCGGTAGTATNNCTGAACCTTAACCTTCGCTTTCAGTG
This sequence comes from Cellvibrio sp., assembly GCA_003524365.1. GTDB lineage: Bacteria > Pseudomonadota > Gammaproteobacteria > Pseudomonadales > Cellvibrionaceae > Cellvibrio. The sequence goes on from DQHS01000173.1 coordinate 16,565, forward strand.
CATTAGCCAACTCGCGATCCATATTAGCTTTTACTTCTTTGCGGAATTGCTTTTCGCCACCTTTTTCCACGCCGAACTTCTGGAAAAACTCTTTTTTCAGTTCAGGTAGTTGCGCCTCTGAAACACTATTAACAGTGACAGCGAATTGGGCAGCAGCGCCTTTCAACTCCTCTGCTTGATAGCCTTCAGGGAAGGTCACCGAAATCACTTTTTGCTCACCAGCCTTCAGGCCGGTAATGCCTTCTTCAAAACCGGGGATCATTGATTTGGAGCCAAGAACCAAAGTGTGGTTATCTGCTTTGCCGCCAGCAAACTCTACACCATCTTTGGTGCCAACAAAGTTGATATTTACTTGATCGCCATCGGCAGCTGCGCGCTCTACCACTGACCAGCTAGCTTGATGCTTGCGCAGCACTTCGATCATGTTGTCGACATCAGCATCAGTTACTTCTGCTTTGAAGTTAGTGAGTTCAAATGCTGAAAGGTCGCTCAATGCAACACTCGGATAAACCTCAAAAGTAGCGATGTATTCAAGATCTTTACCAGCTGTCAGTTGCTTGGGCTGGATAGATGGCTGACCTGCTGGCTTAACATTTTCTTTTTGAACAGCTGCGTAAAACGAGCGACTAATTACATCACCAACAACTTCCTGACGGATGCCAGCACCAAAACGCTGCTTAACAACAGACATTGGCACTTTGCCTTTGCGAAAGCCTTTTATNNCTTACATTGCGCGCCGCTTGCTTCAAGCGATTTTCAACTTCATTTTCTACTTGCTCTGCGGGTACGCCAACGGTTAAGCGGCGCTCCAATCCAGAAGTCGTTTCGAGTGAAACCTGCATATATGCCTCGTGAAATAACTGAAAATGTGTGGCAGTTGATCAAGTACCCTGAAACACAGAATACCGGGGGAATTTGGTGCGGACGGAGAGACTCGAACTNNTGGTGTGTCTACCAATTTCACCACGTCCGCTTTGGGTCGCCTTCGTCGAACTCATGAAGGCACTGACTTATTTATCACGCTCTAACTTATTGATTTTTAATGTTTTTTATAAAAATCAGCAACCCTAGCGCGCGAAGGGTGCTGATTGTGCCACAGTCATTCTACAGGTTCAACTTTTTATCAATACTCAGCACTAGTCTCGCGCTGGCGAATGATCAACGCCCGAAAGCTATCCAGCCACTCGGTAAGCAACTCAGGGGTTAGATGCAGAGAGGGAAGCTCTTCAGCATCAGTTAACTCAACCAACTCAATCAGATTTTCATGCACGAATGCTTTCTTTTCTTTGGGTTTTTCTGGCGACCTGGAAAGCTGGTTGTAATAAAGCGTTAGCTGGTTCAGCCAAGTATCCTTTGCTTGGACGAGCGATAACAGCTCGGATGACTCGGACGAAGCTCTATCGGCCTGCTGTAACACCGCAGCCAAATCCTGAATAGAATGAATTGCCGATAAATTCTTTATGTGGTGATGATCAGCAAGTTCGCGCAAATAAAAATGTAGTGCCGTCGCCATATGAAATACCGCCGCATCACCAAGTGCCTGCTGCTGAAGCCTGCTCCCACTTTCGGGGGCATAATTAGAGGTATTTAATAGTGCGACGAGGGCACTGGCATAAGCCAACTTTTGATTTACCAGCGACAGATGACTGATGGACATAGTTTGCTAACTAAAATTGAGAAAGGAAGGAGCAGTCAGCTTTCGCAGATGACCGCTCCTGTAGACTTACTTCTGCACTTTCCATTTACCACCGTCATAAAATGCCTTCCAGCCAGTCGCCTTACCGTTAACTTCGGTTTGGACATACTGCTCTTTGGTTTTACGACTGAAGCGTATGATGGCTTTGTTGCCCTCGGGATCTTTTGCCGGCGCAGATAATAAGAAATGGTATTTTGGATCTATTTGATCCTTGTACGGCAGCAACTCCTCGACCAATGGCGCACGCGTCTCACGGTTCTTGGGGAACTGACTCGCCGCAAGGAATAAGCCTGCAGCGCCATCGCGCAACACATAGTGATCGTCTACTTTTTCGCAGCGCAATTCCTGCATCACAATCGGATCGACTTTTGGCGGTGCAGCTTCGCCGCTTTTGAGCAGTTTGCGGGTGTTTTTACACTCGCTGTTGGTACAGCCAAAATACTTGCCAAAGCGGCCCGTTTTAAGCTGCATCTCGCTACTGCACTTGTCGCATTCGATGGTAGGGCCTTCGTAACCTTTCAGGCGGTAACTGCCCTGCTCCACTTCGTATCCGGCGCAATCAGGATTATTACCGCAGATGTGTAGCTTGCGACCTTCATCCACCAGGTAGGAATCCATCGCCGAGTTACATATCTTGCAGCGATGTTTGGATCGCAACTGGCGAGATTCGGCCTCCTCGTCGGCGTCGGCATCGATAGCTTCTTCACCAGACACCAGATTCATTGTGTGTTTGCAGCGCTCTTTCGGTGGCAGCGCATATCCAGAGCATCCGAGAAATACACCCGTGCTACCCGTGCGGATTTCCATATGGCGACCGCATAAGGCGCAGGCGATGTCGGTATCGGTAGGGTCATTTGCGCGCATACCTTTGGCGCTGCTGGATGCCAGGGTCAGTTTTTTGGTGAAGCCCGCATAAAAATCATCAAGCAATGAGCGCCAATTTTTTCCGCCTTGTGCGACAACATCCAGTGACTCTTCCATACTGGCAGTGAAGCCGTAATCCATAAGATCATCAAAGCTTTCGACCAAGCGTTCGGTGACTATGTCGCCCATTTTTTCGGCATAAAAGCGGCGATTCTCCTGACGAACATAACCGCGCTCTTGAATGGTAGAAATAATAGAAGCGTAAGTAGACGGGCGGCCAATCGCGCGCTTTTCCAATTCTTTTACCAAGCTGGCTTCGGTATAGCGCGCCGAAGGTTTGGTGAAATGCTGCTGCGGATTGAGTTTCACAAGCGGCAATACCTGACTAACCTTCATGTCCGGCAACACTACATCTTCATCTTTTTTGGCAACTTGCGGGCTGACTTTGGTGTAGCCATCAAAACGAATTACACGGCCGCGAGTGCGCAGCTCATAGTCACCCGCCTCTACAACAACGCTAGTGCTGGTGTATTCGGCAGGGGTCATTTGACAGGCGACAAATTGTTGCCAGATCAAACCGTAAAGACGCTCGGCATCGCGCTCCATTCCACTCAATTGATTGGGTAGTGCGCCGACATTAGACGGACGGATCGCTTCATGCGCTTCCTGCGCGCCATCTTTGCTTGAATAAATTGTGGGTGCTTCTGGCAAGTAGCGCTTGCCGAAGTTTTCCAGAATATATTCACGACAAGCCTCCACCGCCTCTTTGCTCAAATTGGTCGAGTCTGTACGCATGTAGGTGATGTAACCCGCTTCGTACAGACGCTGCGCCATCATCATGGTCTTCTTCACCCCGAAGCCCAAGCGGGTACTTGCAGCCTGCTGTAAGGTCGAGGTGATAAAAGGTGCTGAAGGTTTGGATTGGGTGGGTTTATCTTCGCGGCTGATAACCTTGTATGCGGCACCTTGCAAAGCTTTTACAGCGGTCATCGCCTGGGTTTCGTTGACAGGCTTGAATGCCTCGTCACTATATTTTTTCACTTCAAAGCTGGCGACCTGGCTTTTATCGGCCTGCAAATCCGCAAAAAGCGTCCAGTATTCTTCTGGAATAAATGCGCGAATCTCGCGCTCGCGTTCAACCACCAAGCGAACCGCCACCGACTGCACACGCCCTGCTGATAGGCCACGAGCAACCTTTTCCCAGAGCAAGGGCGACACCATGTAGCCTACAACGCGATCCAGAAAGCGGCGCGCTTGCTGGGCGTCAACACGGTTTTGATCAATCGGGCCAGGCGTTTTAAAGGCGTTTTGAATCGCCGTTTTGGTAATTTCGTTAAACACTACGCGGCGATAACGGGATTCATCACCACCGATTGCTTCGCGCAAATGCCACGCAATTGCCTCTCCTTCTCTATCCAAGTCGGTTGCGAGAT
>DQHS01000113.1:0-223 GCA_003524365.1 Cellvibrio sp.
GGTAATCCGTGCGCGTGGGCGCCGGAGGCTCATGGAAGAGTCTGCCCCGTGTATGCGCTGGGTCACAGGCATAGGGCTTCACCTGCATCTGCGATATCAAAATCGCCTCAATATGCCTGATAGCTGGCGCATATAGCTATGGTCATCGTAGCTAAACTAACAGCACAAATCGATGACTTCTCGCACCAAGGAGTCAGGTGCAGTGCGCACCGCGGCTCGTCCC
>DQHS01000113.1:289-4678 GCA_003524365.1 Cellvibrio sp.
GGCCAAAAGTGTGGCCAAAATTCAGAATCGCGCGGAGCCCTGCCTCGCGCTCGTCCTGGCCCACCACCCAGGCCTTGATTTCGCAACACCGGCGCACCGCATGGGCCAGGGCCGTCTTGTCGCGCGCCAGCAAAGCATCCATGGAGGCCTCCAGCCACTCCATGAATACCATATCGAAAATCGGTCCGTACTTGATAACCTCAGCGAGCCCCGCTGAAAACTCTCGCTGAGGCAGTGTATCGAGGGTTGACAGATCGCATACTACCATTTGGGGCTGGTAGAACGCTCCTATCATGTTTTTGCCCATTGGATGGTTAATACCTGTCTTACCTCCAACCGAGGAATCCACCTGAGCCAGCAACGTCGTCGGGATTTGAACAAACGGTACGCCCCGCATATAACAAGCCGCAGCAAAACCAGTCATATCTCCTATGACGCCTCCACCCAATGCAAAAAGCACTGTTTTCCTATCACATCCACATTCAAGCAGTTTATCGAAAATAATATTGAGAGTATTTTGATTTTTGTATTCTTCCCCATCCGGAAGAAGAACCTGATAAACTACCTCAAATATTTGACTGATAGCAGATATTAATCCATTCAAATACAATGGCGCCACAGTCACATTTGTAACAATTAAAGCAGCTCTACCACATGACAAATTTTTATATGTCAATATATTATCAAAAAGCGCCGACCCAATTAATATTGGATAAGAGCGGCTATTAAGATCGATATTTATCGACTCAATATTCAAACCCAAAAAATCATCATTACATTGATTCACGATATCCACACCTCCTCACCGCAAATCCACCCGATTGGAACAGAAGAAAATACCAACCTCAACAAAAATCCCCGGACAAGCCGGGGATTTTAACCGTATAACAAAACCAGCTACCAAGCAGAAAAAATCAAACTGGCGTGCATGCAGGGTAATTAATTGTCTTGAAAACAGAGTAGGTTGTCCTATTGACCGAGAATTTTACTTCAATACTCGTTTGACCTGGACTTAGTGCATCCTTCAATTCAAATTGGAAAGATACACGATTTCTCTGAAAAACACGGTCTAAAGTTGGACTACCGGAACGAACATTTGCAGCGACAACATCATTCCCAGATTTCAATTCAATTGATGTACCAGATGGAGCAGGAAACCGGGATGGCGTACCAATAAAACCCTCATAGGTCGCTTTACATTTTGCATCCCAACTTAAAGGCGCAAACTCCCCGACAATGGACGACTGATTTATATCGTACAAATCAAGCCATCCAACACTAGTCACTGTAAATGCCAAAGAATCGCTTATCTGCTGTCCAGTCCCAACCTGAGTTGAAACCGCAACATTAACAAACCGCCCATCTGCAGGGCGAGGATTTTGCACCTGATACTCGACAGTACACAAACCATTGCTAGTTGTACACCCCCCCCGACCAGAAGTTCCGACACGCCCAAAGTCAGTTGTAGCAATTACAGGAACACCATCTGATACTGGATTTCCATTTGCATCAATAATTCCAATGCGAACGATCGAACTATCTCCGGAAAGATCATGATCCAAATTATATTTGGACGCAGAAAGATCAAACCCTTGAGCGGAGGCGATTCCAGTTGTCACCGTTAATTGATCTGACTGAGAAACTATATTTCTTCCATCCACTTCGGCACGAATAATAACAGCCGTTGGCGTAGATTTTGAAGACACAGATGTAGTCACAATCCCATCCGCATTACTCTTTGCTGTTGGAATATTTAAGGTAACCGCATTAACAGGGACAGCCGCAAAATTAACGCGCACGTCCTTTACAGGATCACCATTCTTATCAACAACTTTGAAACGAAGAATCGCAGATTCTGAACGATTATTACCTCCCGATCCAGCAATAACAATGGACCGGTCTGAAGGGTCTACACTAACAAAATTAAGAGCACTCGCAACAAGCTGCGGATCCACGCCTTCCACAACCGCACTTGTTATTTGCAGATTTTGGCTTCCCGTTACATCTCCATTTGGAAGAGATGCAGTAGCCGTAACTGTCGTAGCCCCAATCGAAGTTGCCGAAAGAGGTTCAAGATCGATTTCTGCTTCACCCTTTAAATTGGTTAATGCCGTTTTTGACTCTGGACTGAACTTTAACAAGTTAGGCCCAGTTTCAGAAAACGTAACGATTATATTAGCCATAGGCTCACCGCCACGATTTTTAAGCAAAACCTTCGCACGTGCCGCCCTCTCTGAAGCGGTAATCGAATATGTGACCTCACTAGCATCACTACCACCAGAGATGATTTGCAGTTGCAAGGTGCCAGCTTGTTGACCCGCCCCGCCGCCACTTGGAGATCCGGGATCCCCTCCGCCGCCGCCACATGCCACCAACCAAAAGGTGAGCACCAACATCAAAGATCTGAAAATTTTCTGCATTTTCTATCCTAGTTACAATTTAAAATCATCGTGATGCTGAGCGATCAGTAATTACTTTCGGCGTAATAAAAATGAGCATTTCCTGCTTGTTCGATTGCTTTGTTTTTGTCTTAAATAAATTTCCAACACCAGGTATATCTCCCAGTACAGGCACTTTTGCCTCAGCAACATCCTCAAACAACTCAAAAATTCCACCAATCACTACAGTTCCACCATTCTCAACCAATACTTGTGTTTTTATATGCTTTGTATTAATAGCCCGAACATTATTTAGAACCTCACCAGGACTATCTTTATTCACATCCAAATCAAGAATGATGTTTCCCTCTGGCGTTATTTGAGGCAACACCTCCAACCTGAGAACCGCCTTTTTAAATGCAATAACAGTCCCACCGTTTGGAGCAGTCACCGGATATGGGAATTCGGTACCCTGCTCAATTGATGCCTTAGTTTGATCAGCAGTAACGACTCGAGGACTCGATACAATCTTACCTTTTCCATCAGCCTCCATTGCAGATATTTCGAGGTTCAGAAATCGATTAGCGGCCGAATTAAAAATGGAGATAGCAAAACTTGATGGATCATACCCACCCTGGGCTTGCGCGGGCAAGTTTACAAAATTTCCAAGCGTATTGACTGCACCAGCAGCTCCACTTGTCGCAACAGCGTTGGCATAGCTTGTGCCAAAACCGATACGATTTCCGCCGCCAATACCATATCCACCATCACCTCCGCGATTTGCACGAAGGTCAGTTCCTCCAAGTCTTACTCCTAATGATCGGCCAAAAGTATCTGAGGCCTCGACGATTCGAGCCTCGATCATTACCTGCCTAACCGCCACATCCAATTTAGCAAGAAGCAATCGTACCTCTTCTAGTTTATTAGCCGTATCCGTCACAAATAACTGGTTAGTACGAGGTTCTGCCAGTGCACTGCCGCGCTCCGATAGGAAACGATTTGTTGTTCCACCACCAGCCGCAGCAGTCAATTGCACGACCATATCTGCAGCCTTTGCGTAATTCATCTGAAATGCCTGCGTGCGCAAAGGTTCAAGTTTCTGAATAGCAAGCGCCGCCTCAAAATCCTTTTTTGTTCTATCATCAATTTCGTCTTTCGGAGCGATCCAGAGCACGCTACCCGTTTTCCGCATTCCCAATCCCTTGGCATCCATAATGATTTGCAGCGCTTGATCCCAAGGCACATCNNACAATATTGAAATTTGTGAAATCTGCTATCACTTGTAGCAAAGATCTGACCTCAATATTTTGAAAATTCAAAGACAACTTTTCTCCGCTATAACCAGGGCCTTGCGTCAATTTATTCAGATCTATTTTTTTCTGACGAACTTCAACTACAAACTGATTATCACTTTGATACGCACTATGCTCCCAGTCGCCGATTGGCTCGATCACCATTCGCACCCGATCACCTTGCTGGACGGTAGATACGATTTGAACCGGCGTACCAAAATCGGCAACATCAAGCCGGCGACGCAAACCTTCAGGCAATGACGATCGAATAAATTCCACTGTCAAACCTTTGCCCAGTTGCTGCAGATCAACGCCTACCTGACTGTTTTCCAAGCTAACGATGACCCTACCCGATCCGTCAGCCCCTCTGCGAAAGTCGACATCTTTGATTGGTACGATATCAGTGGATCCTGCTTCAGCAAAAACCGCACTTTGCGATGGCTGACTTGCTGCCGATGCAGCAACTGGGTCAAGATGCACCAAAAGTGCTTTACCTTGAATTTCTGCCCGATAGGAAGTTGCTTGTTTTAAATTTAAAACAACACGCGAACGCCCCGTCGCCTCAACAACATTGATTGACTTTAAATTTCCCTGATTAATCTCTATCTGTGATCGACCTATTGCATTTGTTGCACCAGGAAAATCAAGCGCTATTCGTGCAGGGGACTGTGTAGCAAAACCAGTAGGTACTACCGACAAAGGTTCGGTCAATTCAACCC
>DQHS01000159.1:0-12080 GCA_003524365.1 Cellvibrio sp.
TTGCGGCCAATGGTGTATTGGCGATGAATGCGAGTGCGTAGTTGGATTACGCCGTTAAGCACATTTGCCTCAACCAACGCCTGCATGGCATTGCGCACTATGTTGAGTAATGCCTGGATCAGCATCTCTTTGTCGCCCTGCATGGCGGGAATACTCGGGTCGTAATCGCGCACGATTTTGATCGCGTCGCTGCTTTCGGCCTTGATGATATTGGCCACGCGTTCGATCGCTTCATGGATATTGAGCGATTGCCACTTGGGTAGCTGATTGGGGCCGAGCATGCGGTCAACCAGATTGCGCAGGCGATCGGCTTCATCAATGATGATATTGGTGTATTCGGTCAACCCGGTATGAGGTAGCTCGCGCGCCAGCAATTGCGCCGCGCCGCGAATACCGCCAAGGGGATTTTTAATCTCATGCGCCATGCCGCGCACCAGATTGCGCGTAGTTTCATGCGATGTGGTGAGCATCTCTTCGCGGCTGATACGCAGTAAGCGGTCGATTGGCTGGATCTCAATAATCAATCCATCGTGGTCGCCAAATGGCGTTACCGTGTAATCAACGGTGATAGTGCCACCGCTGAGCAGACGCCATTCGGCATGGCGCTTGGTGTAATGATTGGCTTGTGCGGCCGCCAATTTCAGTTGGCGGTCAGTCTCATCAGATTCGTAGAAGAAATAGGTAATCGGCTCGCCGGTATTGCTCTCGCAACTCATCGCGAGCAGAGCTTCAGCAGCGGGGTTCATGTGGCACAGCAACAGGTCGGTATCCACCAAAATAATGGCGGTACTCAAGCTATCCAATATGGGTTTGTAGATATCGCGCGGACTCACCAGCTATTGCTCTCCTGAACGCCTCGACAATGGGCATGGAGGCTACTGCAAAAACCAAACCAAGTAGGAAACCTGTCTGATTTGGTGGATTTAGCCGCTATAGGCGTCCATTTTGGGGATCTTCAAAAGAATCATAGCACCAAAATGGGGCAATCATTTTGGCGTGGGCTTTGAAAGGGCATTGTTATGAATATTTGGGCGAATAATGTTCACGATTACCGGGGGGGAAGTGCCCAATGATCGACCATTCGCATCTATCGCCTCTACCACCAAGGTATGTGTACCGCGGGGAACATCCTTGACGATGATGTTATTCATGGTTGTCTCTTCCAGTAGCTCGCCATTCATGAAATACACCAGCAGGTGCCCCTGCTGGAGCTCTGCGTTGAGACTGATTGCTATCGCCAGATCGCGCTGGCCGACCGGAATGGTGACATTCGAGCGTGGACTGATAATGTTGATTTGATAGCTGAGTGCCGCTTGTTGGGTATTGATGGAATCGACTGGCACTGATTGGGGTAAAGCCTGTGGTTGTGCAGCTGGCACCGTATTCAGTTCGCGCAGCTCAATCTTTTCTGCTTTTTCGGTTTTGGGGTTGTCGGTGTATTTGATCTTGCCGTCTTTATCGACCGTTTTGTACACATCCGCTGCCACCACCTGCGCCAACAAAACCAGCATCAAAAACAAACTACGCATCACTTTCCCCTCATTCGACCGATTGACCCTAGAGTACTCTTGCGCCCCATAAAGAAAAAGCCCGCACCGTTGCCGGTGCGGGCTTTTTCACAGATTAACCAAGCCTGGGTCTGATCAACCTTCAAGCAAGACTTACACGCTGCTCTTAAACACTATAATAGAGTTCAAATTCTACAGGGTGCGGAGTCATGTTGATGCGTTGGATCTCTTGTTTCTTCAGGTCGATGTAAGCATCGATAAAGTCTTTAGAGAACACACCGCCAGCCAACAAGAACTCGTGGTCAGCTTCCAGGCAGGCCAGAGCCTCTTCCAAAGATGAACACACTTGTGGAATTTCGGCTTCTTCTTCCGGCTCCAGATCGTACAGATCTTTGGTCGCTGCTTCGCCCGGGTGAATCTTGTTCAGAACACCGTCGATACCGGCCATCAGCAATGACGCGAAGCACAGGTATGGGTTAGCAGTTGGATCAGGGAAGCGGGTTTCAATACGCTTGGCTTTTTCACCAACAGTGTAAGGAATACGGATAGAAGCAGAGCGGTTACGTGCAGAGTAAGCCAGCATTACTGGCGCTTCAAAGCCTGGAACCAAACGCTTGTACGAGTTGGTAGAAGCATTACAGAAAGCGTTCAGTGCTTTAGCGTGCTTGATGATACCGCCAACGTAGAACAAGGCAGTTTCAGACAAGCCAGCGTAAGCGTCGCCTGCGAATTGGTTTTTACCGTTCTTGGAGAAAGATTGGTGAACGTGCATGCCTGAACCGTTATCGCCGATCAGAGGTTTCGGCATAAAGGTCGCAGTTTTACCGTATTGGTGTGCAACGTTGTGTACGCAGTACTTGAGAATCTGCACTTCGTCCGCTTTCTTAACCAGAGTATTAGCGCCTACGCCGATTTCACATTGGCCAGCGTTAGCAACTTCATGGTGATGGATTTCAATTTCCAGACCCATAGCTTCCATCGCATTACACATTGCACCACGGATGTCGTGCAGTGAGTCGATTGGTGCAACCGGGAAATAGCCGCCTTTTACGCGTGGGGCGTGGCCGTGTTTACCTTCAACGTCATCACCTGATTGCCATGCAGCCTCTTCAGATTTGATCTTGTAGAAAGCGCCGCCCATACCTGAGTGGAAGTGAACGCTGTCGAAGATGAAGAATTCTGGCTCTGGACCAAACAGGGCAACATCGCCCAGGCCAGTTGATTTCAGGTACTCTTCAGCGCGCAGGCCGATAGAGCGAGGGTCACGGTCATAACCTTGCATAGTTGCAGGCTCAACGATGTTACAACGAACGTTGATAGTGGCTTCGTCGTAGAAAGGATCCAATACCGCAGTTGAGTCGTCCGGCATCAAAATCATGTCTGAGTCGTTAATGCCTTTCCAGCCAGAGATTGAAGAGCCATCGAACATCTTGCCATCAACGAAGAAGCTGTCGTTAACCACGCTTGATGGGAAAGTAACGTGTTGCTCTTTACCTTTGAAGTCGGTGAAACGCAAATCAATCCAACGCGCTTCGTGTTCTTTGATCAGGTCTAAAGTCTTAGACATTGAATGCCTCCAAGTTGTAATAGCCCAAAGGCTACGGATTGTGAAAGTTGTTATTGCTGCCAGTAAGCAACCACGGGAGGGAGGCCTACCTGAAAATTTTCCCACTTCATCCGGGCTCGCGACTCATTTCGGTGAGCGGGGCAAGACTAGGGTGTCAGAAAAGGGGCAAAATATATGCCATTTAACAAAAATAGCAATAAGCGTTTAAAAATAAGGGTTTCCAGCAATAAGAAGAACATGCATCAGAATCGAATGCATTATTATGGTGCACTAAAACTCAAGAATGCACCAAATTGATGCCGCATTTATCAATTGACGTTCTCTCTATCAGAGTCCCGATAAATCGAGCGCTAGTGTGCCAGTTGCATGCGCCAAATTGCATCACTTTTATGACCAATACCGTGTAAATCCTTAGAGGGCGCAATGATTTAAAGGTGATAATTAGCTTTTGTCTAAACGCTCTATAGTGATTATCTATAAGGTTTGAATCGAATGGCGCAATAATTCACTGTAGTTTGCGCAACTTCGCTGCTCTCGGGTGATGACACGGGTAACCACTAAATCAATAAGAAGTTAAGGTTTCAATAAAATGCACATGACAACAACTGAAATATTCCTCATCGCTATGGTGATTATTTTCACCATCCCCTACCTGATTTGGCGCTTGGGGCGCACCGATTACTGGGCGCCATTGGTGGTGGTACAAATCATTATGGGCATTGTGCTTGGCCCCGGTGTGCTGGGTAAGGCATTCCCCGAGTACTACACTTTTGTGTTCAATCCGGATGTAATCAAATCGCTCAATGGTATCGCTTGGTGGGCCGTGATGATTTTTGTATGGATCGCCGGTATTGAACTTGATCTGAAAAAAGCCTGGGAATACAAACGCGAGAGCGGTATCACCGCCGGTTTGGCGCTAGGCACACCACTGCTGTTTGGCTGCGCCGCTGCGATGATCTTGATGTCCTTCAGCGATGGATGGATGGGACCTAAGGGCATGACCTGGCAGTTTATTCTTGGTGTGGGAATGGCCTGTGCCGTGACCGCTTTACCGATTTTGATCTTACTGATGGAGAAGCTGGAGATCCTGCGTCAGCCGATCGGCCAACGTATTTTGCGCTACGCCAGCCTTGACGATATCGCCATCTGGGGTGTATTGGCGTTAATCCTATTGGATTGGGAGCGCGTTGGCCGCCAAGGTATGTTCCTGGCCGGCTTTGCGATTCTCGCCTACCTATTCCGCAAGCTGATGGTGGCGATTCCAGAAAAAGATCGCTGGTATTCTGGCTTTATCTGGCTGGCAATCGTGGGCTTGGCTGCCGACTGGGCGGGCCTGCACTTTATGGTCGGCGCCTTCCTGGCAGGCGCTGTTATGGATGGGGAGTGGTTTAATCAGGAGGATATGGACAAGCTGCGCCACTTCGTGCTGATGATCATTATGCCTGTGTTCTTCCTCAGTACCGGACTGCGTACCAATTGGGATGTCGGGGGCTCAACTGTATTTATTGCTGCAGCAATCCTGCTGGTCGCCTCGGTAGCGGGCAAGTTGGTGGGGGTTCACGCCGCCGGTAAGATTCTGAAATGGCAAAAAGGCGAGGCATCTATCATTGGTTGGCTGCTGCAGACCAAGGCGCTGATCATGATCATCTTCGCTAACGTGCTGCTCGATAAACAAATTATTACCAGCGAAACCTTCACCGCCCTGCTGATTATGGCGGTTGCCAGTACCATGCTGACAGTGCCGGTGGTATCGCCCAAACTGCAAAAGGTGAAAGAGCTGATTTTCCGCTCCAAGTAACCTGCGCCCTATGGATCAGGCAAAAAAGCGAAAGCCCCGGCGCTGGCGCGTCGGGGCTTTTTATTTATTGTCGCAATCGTCATGGCTAGATTACAAAGCGCGATACCAGCGAATTTAAATCCGTTGCTAAACGCGCCAACTCATAAGTCGCGGCACTGGTCTGATTGGCGCCAGCGGCCGATTGGGTCGAAAGATCGCTGATGTTGATGATATTGCGATCCACTTCCCGCGCTACTGCCGCTTGCTCTTCCGAGGCGCTGGCAATCAATAGGTTGCGCTCACTGATTTGTCCTGCTGTTTGGTAAATCTGCTCCAGCGCTTTACCCGCTTCTTCCGCGACTCCCAGGGTTTGTCCCGCGTGCTGCACACTGCCACGCATGGAATCCACTGCCGCTTGGGTGCCCCCCTGAACTTTGGTAATCATTTGTTCAATTTCCTGGGTAGATACTTGGGTGCGGTGCGCCAGTGCGCGCACTTCATCGGCCACTACCGCAAAACCACGGCCAGCTTCACCGGCGCGCGCCGCTTCAATCGCGGCGTTCAAGGCGAGTAAGTTGGTCTGCTCGGCGATAGCGCGAATCACGTCCAGCACCTTGCCGATATCCTGCGACTGCTCCGCCAAACCGCCGATCAGTGCCGAGGTGCGGGTAAATTCATTGGTCATGGCTTTCAGTGCCGAGACTGTCTGCGCCACTTTATCGCGACCTTCATGAGCAAGGCGCGAGGATTGATTAGAGGCCTCGGCAGTACTGACCGCGTTGCGCGCCACTTCATCTACTGCTGCACTCATTTCAGTAACAGCAGATGCCGCCTGTTGGATTTCATCATTCTGCCGCTGCAAGTTGCGCGAGGAGTCTTCGGTCACTGAACTCAATTCTTCTCCAGCCGAGGCAAGCTGTACCGAGGTGTTGCCTATCTGGCTAACAGCGCTACGCAGGTTATCTTGCATCAACGCCAGTGCAGTCAGCACTTGTGCGGGTTCATCACTGCCTTCAAAGTGAATTTTCTGGGTCAGGTTGCCGCTAGCGATAGTTTCGGTGGCCACCACTGCCTCTGTCAGCGGGTTGACAATGCTGCGCGTAATGGTCCAAGCCAGTCCGGCAGCGAGAGCAAGTGCAATACCGATTGCAACTAACATCAAAAGTTTGCCATCTTCATAGGCGGCAGTGGCTTCCTGGGCGGCAGCGCCAGCGCCACGTTCATTGAATTCGGTCAGGGTTAACAAAATTTTGGCCACTTCATCAGCCAAGGGGAGTTGTTCCTCATCCAAAAGTTTTTTCGCGCCGTCAATATCCCCATTTTTAACCGCAGTACCCATGCGTTCAACAACAGCAATATAGCTCTCCTTGGCGGTGGTTAAGCGGTTAAAAAGCTCGCGCTCTTCGCTCGTTGAAATTAGGCTTNNCAGGTTCTGGCCTGAGGATTTGCCCTAATGCATAGATGCGGTAGCGCATAATTGACAGGTTCATTGTTGCCAGATGTTCAATCGAAGGTAACCAGTTGTGAATAATGGCTTCGTTGTCCTTATTCATGATCGTCATTTTCTGCAAGGAAAAGATGCCTAAAATAAGGATAAGTAAAGTAAGTAGGCCGAATCCTAGTGCTAACCTGGGGCCAATCTTCATATTCCTGAGCATTGGTTGATTCTCCAAAATAGGCTGTTGTGTAATGGTAGGCGAAGGTAATTATGGTTGAGGCCGCAGAAAGGTAAAGGCGGATAAAATTGCTTCCGGGCTGATCTGCTTGTACTAATTAGGCGTATTGGGCGCCACTTTTTGTCGCCGCTTGCTTTATAATCGCCGCCTTTTTATCCAGCCAGCATTCGCTGCATCCTGTCAGGCGCTACCCCCATGCACATCGTCGTTAAAGTGTTTTCCGAAATCATCATCAAAAGCACGCCCGTCCGGAAGCGCTTTATCAAACAACTGCGCGATAACTTGCGTTTGCTACTGCGCAATTTGGGGGTGGATATCGATGTGCAGCGCGATTGGGAAAAAATCGAAATTCGCTGCCCCAATGCCGATGCACAGATTGCCGCGCAGATCACCGAGGTGTTGGCGCACACGCCGGGCATCGCCAATTTCGCCGTGCTGCACGATTATCCGCTGGGCGATCTAGACTCGATTTTTCAACATACCCTGACCCACTGGCGCGATGCGCTTGCGGGCAAAACCTTTTGCGTGCGCGTCAAACGCGTGGGCAAACACCCCTACAGTTCGGTCGATGTAGAACAATATGTCGGCGGCGGATTGCTGCAGCACTCGGATGCCAAAGGCGTTAGCCTGCACAAACCTGATGTCACCGTGCACCTCGAAATTAAAGGTGAGCGCCTCTGGGTACTTACCAGCAAAACTCAAGGTATCTGCGGTTATCCACTCGGTGCACAAGACCCGGTGTTGTCATTAATTTCCGGTGGATTTGATTCCACTGTTTCCACCTATTTATGCATCAAGCGCGGCCTGCGCGCGCACTACTGCTTTTTTAATCTCGGTGGGCGCGCCCATGAAATCGGCGTAAAAGAAGTCGCTTATTATTTATGGAATAAATACGGCGCATCGCATCGCGTTAAATTTGTCACAGTGCCATTTGAAGAAGTCGTGAAAGAAATTCTGGAAAAGGTAGACAACCCTTACATGGGCGTCACACTTAAACGCATGATGTTGCGCGCGGCAGAAAAAGTCGCCGAGTCGCTGGAGATTCCCGCGCTCGTCACCGGTGAAAGTGTTGCGCAGGTGTCGAGCCAAACCCTCGTCAATTTAAATGCAATTGATCGTGCAATTGACATGTTGGTGTTGCGCCCGCTTGCCACTATGGACAAAGGCGACATCATTGATCTCTCGCGCAAAATCGGCACCGAAAGTTTCGCCGCGAGTATGCCTGAATATTGTGGTGTTATTTCCGTTAACCCNNCCCAACAACACGTGCAAAATTGCCGAAAGTTATCTACGAAGAAAGCAAATTCGATATGACGGTATTGGAGCGCGCAATTGCCGAGCGGCGCGCACAAAACATAGATGAAATTGTCGATGAGTTAGATGCGGATTTAACCGTGCCCATGGTGGGCGAGGTGAGTGCGCCGGATGTAGTGATCGACATTCGCCACCCGGATGAACAGGAAGCTAATCCATTAAAACTTGCGGATGTGGAAGTACACTCAATTCCGTTTTATTCGCTCAACAATCAATTCACGAAATTGGACATGAGCAAGCAATACTATCTCTACTGCCAAAAGGGTGTGATGAGCCAATTGCACGCCGCAAATCTAAAAGCCGATGGCCGCTTGAACGTCGGCGTTTATCGCCCTGAACCACGGAGCGCCTGCGCCATTTCATGAGCCTCCCCCCGGTAACAATACGGAGGGAGCGAATCGCTGAATTTGATTACCTGCGCGGCATGGCAATTGCCATGATTGTACTAGGGCATTCAATTTTTCTCGCGCAACCAGTATTTCCGGCGCTGCTGGAAAATGTATTGCGCGGCGGCACTGGCTTGTTCGTATTTATTTCCGGATTTTTCTTTCATCACGTATTTTATCCGCGCTTTGACTATACGCAATTTATCGCGAAAAAAGCCAGCGCATTGCTCATTCCCTTTTTGATTATTTCCGCCTTCGCTTTATTAATTCGCATGTTCGGCTGGTGGCAAGACGGATTGAATTGGCAAGAAAATTTACTTAACGCTTGGTACACGTTGCGCAACGGCTACATACTCTATCCACACTGGTATATTCCGTTTATTTTTCTTACCTTTTTGTGCTCACCACTGCACCTTCTTTATATTCGCGCGCATCTATCAGTGCAGATTATAGTGTTCGCCGCTTTTTCATTAATTGCGCTATTAATCCATCGTCCACAATCCAATTCCAATTTTTTACAATCGTTAATTTATTTCACACCCTATTATTTGCTTGGAATTTTATTTTCACAGTATGAACCGCAGTTGCGCCGTTGGCACTGGCCGCTATTAGTAGTGAGTGTGTTGGTCATCGCAACTACGGCGATTGTGCAAACCTATATTTGGAAACACATCGGCAACTATCACAAAGCTGCGTTTGTTTATGAAGGCTGGGATCTGCAATTTATTCAGGTCTTGTTTGGTTGCATCGCAATGCTAGCGCTTTGCCGCCATATTCGTCCGTGGCTACAGCAGCATTTATGCTGGCTGGCGGACTTGAGTTTCCCGATTTTTTTTATCCACCCGCTACTGACGATTGCGCTGGAGAATCTGGTTGCGATGGAGGCGATAGAACCCTTTTTCCCTGTCTCGAGTTTGGGTACAAGTTTGCTGGTTTTTATCGCGGTATTTTTAGTGCAGTTCTATGGTTCGGCAGGAATTGCGGTTCTGATTCAGAGTGTATTTAAAAAGAACAGTAGGTTTATAGTGGGGTAAGTCAGCAGTCAGTGAGTAATCATGACTTCTTTGGTTTTCACAGAAGTCATGACCTGATTGCCTTCGGACTCGATCTTTATCGCGCAACTGATTTCCATTGTTGTTAGAAAATCTGCTGCGCGACGGCACTCAATGTGTGCGCTTTTTAATTGCCTGATTCAACAATCAAAATGTATAAACCACACCAGCGTTGATGGTGGTTAGTTGCACCACATCTTGCCATTTTGCGTAACGATTGTAGCCAGCGCGCAGGATTACATGTTCGTTGATTGCATAAGTTCCGCCAAAACCGAAAACGGATTTATTTTGGGATTCAGAGCTGGATTCGTTGTGTTCTGGGTCTTCAAAATCCTGATATTTTTCATCGCCAGTTACATCAGCAATACCTGCATGACCAAAAACACTAAATTTGGCATTAATGGGATAGGTAGCGATTACGGAAGCCTGAATGGTAGAGAATTCTACTTTACTTTTTTGATATTGATCTTCATATACTGTAAAACTGCCGAGTTCACGAGACGCCACTTCAAACGAGATGAATTTATTCAATGCGTAACCTGCACCAAATGAAAAGTTATCGGTCGAGGTGGTGAGTTTGAAATCCTCACTATCAAGAGCCAGTTTTGTCCTGCCAATATCTCCAAAAATATAAAAACCCTGAGCTGATGCAGGAGCTGTCATAGCAGCCAACAGGCCGGCCACCAGAAAGTGCTTTTTCATAAATTCCATCCTAAAGAATAATCCCGCTCCTATTAGCAGGTGTGCGCATTTTAGATATTTGTCACCCAAAGTAAACCCGATACACGTGCTACGAGGAAAGCATTGGCTGGGTGCTGGGCGAAGTGCTCCAGAACAGAAGAGGGGCTATATTTAGCGATTCAAATGCAGATGTGGGTATCGAGCAGATAACGTGCCTTATAGCCAACCCCTATATAAACCTCCCCTTTTTCGCTGTGGCAGGTTATCCCGGCCTTGTTCTATAAAATCGGCGAGGAGCAGGGGGAGCACATCAAATCGCGAAGTATTTGCACTGACAGCTTAAATTTTCACCAATAGAGGTGCCGTAAGCATATCCGTGCAACACCTTCATAGGTATAATGCGCGCCTTTTTACGCTTCCCACCTTTTGCCTCGTACAGGCGCATACCCAAGAGAAACACCACAGTGACAGATACAGCTTCAGTTCGTAAATTGCGTAACATCGCCATCATTGCCCACGTTGACCATGGTAAAACTACCTTGGTTGATAAACTGTTGACTCAGTCTGGCACCCTTAGTCGCCGCAATGAAGGCGCTGACTTGATCATGGATTCCAACGATCAAGAGCGTGAGCGCGGTATTACCATTCTCGCGAAAAACACCGCTATTACCTGGAATGACTACCGCATTAACATCGTAGACACCCCGGGCCACGCCGATTTCGGCGGTGAAGTTGAACGTGTTCTGTCGATGGTTGACTCAGTATTGCTGTTGGTTGATGCCGTTGGCGGACCTATGCCGCAAACCCGTTTCGTAACGCAAAAAGCGTTCGAACAAGGTTTGAACCCTATCGTTGTAATCAACAAGGTTGACCGTCCAGGCGCACGTCCGGATTGGGTTGTTGATCAAGTATTTGAATTGTTTGACCGTTTGGGCGCTACCGACGAGCAGTTGGATTTCCCGATCATTTACGCCTCTGCATTAAACGGTGTTGCCGGTTTGTCACCTGACAATTTGGCAGACGATATGACCCCGCTGTTCCAAATGATTATCGATAAAGTAAAAGCACCAGCAGTAAATGCTGATGGCCCACTGCAAATGCAAATCTCTGCGTTGGACTACAACAGCTACGTGGGTGTTATCGGTATCGGCCGTATCACTCGCGGTACTTTGTCGCCCAACCAACAAATCGTTGTTGTTCCACATGAAGGCGAGCAACGCAAAGCGAAAATCCTGCAAGTGATGGGCTTCCACGGCCTTGAGCGTGTTGAGACTGATCTTGCTACTGCGGGCGATATCGTATGTATCACTGGCGTTCAAGGTCTTGGTATTTCCGACACACTGTGTGCGCCGGATTGCATCGAGCCAATGAAACCATTGAGCGTTGATGAGCCGACCGTAAGCATGACCTTCCAGGTAAACGATTCTCCGTTTGCCGGAAAAGAAGGCAAATACGTTACTACCCGTAATATCAAAGACCGTTTGGATCAGGAATTGATTCACAACGTAGCTCTGCGCGTTAAAGAAGGCGAGACTCCGGATAAATTTATCGTATCGGGTCGCGGCGAATTGCATTTATCGGTATTGATCGAAAATATGCGTCGTGAAGGTTATGAGATGGGCGTATCGCGCCCGGAAGTAATCGTGAAAGAAATCGATGGCGTTAAACACGAGCCGTTTGAGCAAGTGGTAATTGACGTTGAAGAACAGCATCAAGGTAAAGTGATGGAAGAACTCGGCCTGCGTAAGGGCGAGCTGAACAACATGGAGCCGGATGGTAAAGGCCGCATCAAGTTGGAATTCCTTTGTCCATCGCGCGGTTTGATTGGTTTCCGTGGCCAGTTCCTTACCATGACTTCTGGTTCAGGCATCATGACCAGTATTTTTGACCACTACGGCCCGGTTAAAGAAGGCGAAGTGGCCAAGCGTCAAAACGGCGTGCTGATCTCTATGGTGAAAGGTAAAACTCTCGCTTACGGTCTGCACCCACTGCAAGAGCGCGGTCGCTTGTTCTACGGTGCGGGCGCTGAAGTGTACGAAGGCCAAATTGTTGGTATTCACTCACGCAGCAATGACTTGGTTGTTAACCCAACCAAAGCGAAACAACTTACCAACGTGCG
>DQHS01000159.1:12188-19223 GCA_003524365.1 Cellvibrio sp.
GGTTTTTTTGCCGGGCTATTTGGTATCGGCGGCGGCGGCATTATGGTGCCGGTGCTGACTATGTTATTTGTTCATTATCAATTTCCCGCTGAGCATATAGTACATATTGCGTTGGCAACCTCTATGGCGGCGATTGTACCGACCGCCATCGCCAGTTTGCGCACTCATCATCAACACCAGGCCGTTCTATGGTCGGTAGTGATAAAAATTACACCGGGGATTTTAGCGGGCACTTTTGCGGCAACGTTTTTGGTGAGTTATTTGTCGGCCAAACCCTTGGCGATTTTCTTCTCTTGTTTTATGGCGGTTGTTGCACTGCAAATGACATTGAATCGCAAACCACATCCAGCGCGTCAACTGCCCGCTACGCTGGCAGTGAGTGCAGTCGGCTCGGGCATAGGGGCTATTTCAGCATTGGTGGCGATAGGCGGCGGCACACTCACAGTGCCGTTTCTCGTGTGGTGCAATGTTGCACTGCCCGTGGCGATTGGCACCTCTGCCGCAGTTGGTTTACCAATCGCACTAGCTGGCGCAACTGGATATGCGATCAATGGATGGGGAGCTGCCGATCTGCCTGATTATACCCTCGGTTATATTTTCTGGCCGGCAGTGCTGGCAATGGCGGCGATGAGTTTTATCACTGCTCCTGTAGGGGCAAAGCTGGCGCATCGACTGCCCATCGCCCTACTCAAAAAATTATTTGCACTGCTACTGATTGGCCTGTCGGTGCAAATGCTCGTTACTGTATTTGGCCGCTAGTTGGATAAACTTTAATGAGCATCAAACACTCCATATTTTCAGCGCTCAAAAAAAATCTATTACCCGGTTTAGTGCTACAAGTTTTTGCCGTGAGTATTTTGCTGATTTATTTTTTTGTTCCTGCCTCCAAACCTATCTTCACCCTATTGGGCGAATTAAAACAAACCTACGGGTTTGGCTATTCTTTTATTGCCACCGCCTTGTTTGGCGGATTAATTCCATTTTTATATTTATGGTTGAGCAAGAGCATTGCACCCAATCGCAACGCTTTAGGTTTGTTAGCTTTTTATGTCATCTTTTGGGGACTTAAAGGTATGGAGGTCGATTTATTCTATCGCCTGCAATCCGACTGGTTTGGTACCGGCAATGATGTAAAAACGATTGCCACTAAAATGGCTGCGGATCAATTTCTTTACAGCGCACTCTGGGCAGCACCGGGCATAACCGTTGTGTATTTGTGGATGGAGTCTAACTGGAGCATTTCTGAATCCAAAAAAGCGATGACCAAAGAGTTTTTCTGTATAAAAATTCCAACAGTAATTTTATCTAACTGGCTGGTGTGGATTCCGGCGGTGAGTGTTGTTTACGCTATGCCGAGTGAATTGCAGATACCGCTGTTTAATTTGGTGTTATGTTTTTGGGTATTGCTGTTGGCGGTTTTAAACAAAAAATAAAAACCTGACAGAGATAAATGAATATTCGATTGCGCCGGGCGGCGCAACCGAATAGCACACTTAAGCGCGATGTTTTCTTGCGGCGCACAATCCTAATAATCCCAGTCCCATCAGCAACAAGCCGCTTGGCTCTGGTACTTCTTGTGCATTCACTGAAATACGGAAGATTAGGTATTCATCGTGATTAAAACCTGGTGAAGTTGGATTGGTATCGCCATTGCTGCTGTACCATGACCAGCGTGCAGCTGCATCAATCTCAGGGCGTGAATACCACGGGCCAGCACCATTTTCATCACCAGCCGTAGTCGCTACCCAGCCACCCGATGGATTATTTCCTGCATTTGCCAACAACAGTTGACTTGTCAATTCTGCAAAATCACTCGCAGCATTGCCGTAAGGGGCAAAACCATAACGGCCAGTTGCAGTTACTTGCCATTGAGAATCATGGCTGTAAAAGCGGGAATTGTTGGTCAAGTTGGTGAATTGCGCCAAAAAGCCTTGTGCTACGGATAAATCTGATTGAGTTACTACATAAATAAAATTATCAGCAGGTAAATCAAATTGATAGGATTCGGTATTTTGCCAGTTGCCATCGCTACCCACAAAGTTGGTAGCCTGTGTTTCTGTGCCGTAGTAAAGCGCATAGGAATTATCAACGGTAATATCCACTTCAAAAGGTATTGCATTCGCTTGCAATGCAATACCACTAAAAAGTAAACCACTTAATATATTGGTAAAGAGTGAAGATCGATTCTTAACGTTCATGGGCTAATCCTTTGGGTAATTATTAAAACGAGGTTTGATTGAGGTATTGGCACTGCAGTTACTTCACCAAGGACGTGTTGTGAATAAAAACACCGGCGTATTGTATGGACAAGTGGCAATAAAAGCATCTGTCGAGGTTTTTTACATGGAATGCCATTATCAAACAGTTCCTAGGGTTTTGTGAGGCGCGATAAATTTATGTGTCTCTTATTATTGCACCATCGATCCAGCCTTTCGGTGCGAGTTAATTGATTGTGATTTTGTGGCAGATAACTCTGCATCGGCATTAGACATATACTCAGCGTTGACGAACCAATTGTACCAGTGCATTAATGTGATCAGAGCGATCATTTAGCGCCGGTATATATTGATAATGTTCACCACCTGCTTCCATAAACGTATGGCGATTTTCTACCGCCAACTCTTCTAATGTTTCCAAACAATCTGCGCTAAAAGCGGGAGATAAAATTGCAATATTTTTAACACCTTCTGCGGGCAACCTTTTCAAGGTTTCATCGGTATAGGGTTTCAACCATTCGGCATAACCAAAACGCGACTGGAAGCAGGCCATGTAATCATCCTTATTTAAACCTAATTTTTCGGCAACAATGCGAGTGGTTTTGATACACAAGCAATAATAAGGGTCGCCTAATTCCAGATTGCGCTTGGGCGTGCCGTGATAAGAAAAAAGTATTTTTTGCGGCTTGCCATTTTTTTCAATGTGTTCGCGCACCGAATTTGCAAGCGCATCTATATACAAAGGTTCATCGCAATAATTATTAATAAAATGTAATTCTGGCACCCAACGCCATTCTTTAAATTCTTTTGCAACAGCGTCAAAAGTCGAGCCGGTAGTTGGGCCTGCGTATTGTGGATAGAGGGGCAGGACAACAATTTTACGCACACCTTCACTTTGCAATTCGCGCAGTGCACTAGCGATGGAAGGGTTGCCGTAACGCATACCGAGTTTCACGCTATAACCATCACCCAATTGTTCCTGTATTGCCACCTGCTGTTGTTTGCTGATCGCCAGCAGCGGTGAGCCCTCGCTTGTCCACACACCCTGATAAAGTTTGGCGGATTTTTTTGGGCGCACGCGCAAAATAATGCCGTGCAAAATAAAAAACCACGCCAGGCGCGGAATTTCGATCACCCGTGGATCAGACAAGAATTCACCGAGGTAACGACGCAAAGCCGACGGAGTGGGCGCGTCAGGCGTGCCGAGATTGGTGAGTAACACGCCGACTTTAGCGGTAGGTTTATTGGCGGCATGAAAGACCGGATCAATATCATAATTCAGGGCGCGGAATTGGCTCATGCAATCTCTCCGGAAGGGGCGCNNATGCCATTACCCCAACCCACTAACTGCGCTCAGCTCTATTATGATGGTCGCTGTCCTTTGTGCGCGCGGGAAATGGCTTTTTTACGCAAATTCAAAAGCGCTGGCTTAACCTTGGTGGACATACATCAGTCATTACAACTTACCGATGAGGAACAGGAGCAAATGTTGCGTAACTTGCACCTGCAAATGCCGGACGGTAGTTGGCGATTAGGTGTCGATGCAAATGTTGTCGCATGGTCATTTACGCCGATGGGGTTTTTATGGAAACCCTTGCGCTGGAAAATCTGGTCTGATGTTGTTGATCGAATTTACCAACGCTGGGCTGACCGCCGTTATTGCCGTTCCTATGCTTGCACCGTTGTTCAAGGAGCAAGCAAAATGATGAACCCTAGTACTCGCGCCCTGATTTTTAGCTACAGCGACTGCGTGCATTATTTGGCTGGCGTTACCAATGAGCCTGAAGGGCAGAGCGAACTTGCGCGATTACTCAAAGATACTGAGGGAAAGTTGCGCAAATTCCCGAGTTTGTATCGCGCGCAGCTTGCATTAAAAGAAATGGGATTTGAGCGCTGCTGGTTGGTAATGCAATCGCCCTACGATGAAATGATTGGCAATGGAGCGGCCCAGAAATCCGAGCTGCCTATGCCGCTTGCTGTGGTGGAGTAATAAATTTTTATGGATGCAAAAAATCGCCGCTAGTAATTAATTCTAAACCCTCAATAGCACGCTGATAGGAATAAACCCAAGCCGACAGCTCAATGCCTGATTCAGTGACTACATCAATTTTATTGCGCTGATATTCCTGATCCGGTCGCGATGGGTGCGTACATTCTTCATAAGTATCTAAATATATTAGTTGTTCGGACGATGTTAGTCGATACACTTCACCCACTACCCAACCGGCTGCATCATCTAACACTAACGCCGGATAATAACTTACTCGGTATAGTCTGCCATTAATTTTTGCGTTATCAATAAATTCAGCCTCTGCCAAATAATTTTGATGTGCGCCAGTTGTGCAACTGCGGCGCAGGGTTCCGTAAACAAAAATATAATCGGTTGGCATAGATTTATCGAGTCACAAATAATAACTCCCGCGTTGCGGGAGTCATTGGGCGTGGTTTATTGGGCGCAGCAAGCGACGCCCCTACGGGGTTTATTGGGGTGATAGTTGGTAAATTTTTGCTTTGCTTTCATCGGTGGCTATGTATACAAAACCATCAGGCCCCTGTACCACATGACGCAAACGCTGATCCAGCTCTTTGGCAAATAAACGCTCTTCTTTGGTAATTTTCTCACCTTCAACGACCAGCCGCACAAAGGTTTTATCTTTCAAGCTGGTGAGTAAAATATTATTTTTCCACTGCGGAAATTTATCGCCGGTATAAAAAATAAATCCGGCCGTAGCAATTGATGGAACCCATTTGTAATTGGGTTGCTCCATACCGTCTTTGTGTGTGCCTTCTCCAATTTTTCCGCCACCATAATTTTCACCGTAGGTGATTACCGGCCAGCCGTAATTTTTTGCCGCGCGATCAATATTTAATTCATCTCCACCCTGAGGGCCGTGCTCACCGGTCCACAATTCTTTAGTGGTAGGATTAATTGCCGCGCCTTGTACGTTACGATGGCCATAAGACCAAATCTCTGGCAGCGCACCCGGTGTTTTCACGAAGGGATTATCTTTGGGCACTGTGCCATCGGCATTAATGCGCACCACTTTGCCCTGATGGTTATCCAGTGTTTGTGCTTTGTCTTTTTCGCTGTAGCGATCACCCAGGGTAATAAATAAAGTGCCGTCCGGCGCCCAGACCAAACGCGAACCGAAATGTGCGCCTGAATCCTTTTTCGGTTGCTGACTAAATACGCGCGTCACATTTTCAAGTTTGTTGTCATTGAGCGTGGCGAAGCTGACTGCTGTGCTATTGCCGCCTTTACCAGGTTCTGCATAGCTGAAATAGATTTTTTTGCTGCTGGCAAAATCCGGTGCGAGTACTACATCGAGTAAACCGCCTTGCCCCTGAGCATAAATTTCCGGCAAGCCTGCCAGTGGTTCACCCACTTTGCCATCGGTACTCACAATCCGCATGCGACCGCGGCGCTCGGTAACAAGCATGCTGCCGTCTGGCAAAAATGCCATGCCCCAAATATTTTCCAGGCCTTCAGCAATGGTTTTAACCTGGATGTTGCCACTTTCTGTTTTTACCGAGAGCGTTTTTGCGCCCGCAAATGGGGTGATTGCAGCGATACACAGAGCGAGACTGAGTGTGCGAAGTTTCATGTTGATCTCCTGAGAAGTGACCTCAGGGTAACAAGGCAGGTACACAAGGGCAATTCAAGGTTTGTTAAGCGAATTAACACTACATGGGTGCGGTTGCCTCCGGCTCCTGCGCACATTTTTCTTTCATCAGACGCAAAAAGTGTTTGAGACTTTTGCTCTCGCTGGTCTCGTATTTTTCATCGGTCACGACAATCGATTGGATGCGATCCAATCTGAAGGTGCGATAGTCATCGCGTAGATGACACCAGGCCACCAGCGTCCATACCTTGCCCCAAAAAATCATGCCGAGCGGTTCAATGGTGCGCGAGCTGTGCTGTTCATCGGCGCGCACATAATCGATCGCCACCCGCTGACGTAAGCGAATCGCCTCGCGCATCGGCTGGCTATGGGCGGTGTAATACTTTTGCACTTCCTCCATGTTAGGCACCAGCAACGGCAGGTTTTCATCGCTGTGGCGCAAATGATCGGGCAATACCGAGAGAATTTTCTGGATCGCCTGATTGGCGTGGATCGCCATGTCTGTATCACCCCAGCTGCTCACCATACGCGCGCCGAGTAATAGCGCCTCCACCTCCTCACGGTCAAACATCAATGGCGGTAATTGATAGCGATGGGACAGGCGATAACCCACACCCGCCTCGCCCTCGATTGGCACACCGGACAAGCTGAGCGATTGGATATCGCGATAAATGGTCCGCTCCGAAACACGCAAGTGTTCGCTCATCTGTTTGGCAGTGAGCACGGTGCGGCGGTTGCGCAGTAGGGTGGTGAGCTGAAAAAGACGTTCGGCGCGATGCATAAATGGCTCGGGATAAAATGCTAAACGGTGAAGGGAATGCGCTATGCTAACCATCGTTCCTGACAGTTTATGTCAGTAAGCGCTTAAATGTTAAACGCTTGATAGGCTCCTACACCGCAAATGCGTGGGAATTTGTGCTCAAGATCGGGTTTTCGTCGTGAAAAGTGATCGCTTCCGAGAGCCCCTGTGCTACCTTTATTGAGCGTTACCCCGCACACATCCCCATGTGATTGACCCGAACAAGGCGAGTTTATGCAGATTTTTTATCCCGAGATAAAACCTTACCAGCGTCACCAAATTGCCGTAGAGCCTCCCCATGAATTGTATGTCGATGAATCCGGCAACCCGGATGGCATTCCGGTGCTGTTTGTTCATGGTGGTCCAGGTGCAGGTTGCGGCAAATACGACCGCCGCT